>NZ_DAOUCJ010000112.1 GCF_034432235.1 Thermoflexus sp.
ACACGGGCTACCGAACCCGGGGCCGCCCGCCTGCCGAGCTGTTCTGGGGAATCACGGGGAGGAAAGATCATGATCAGGCGCCAAACCCGTGAAGTGTACACACCCTTCCGATACTGCACACCTTAGGGCGGCGCACGCCTGCTTCATAAACTCCAGGGCGGATGTATCGGAGTCCACATCGTAGAAGGTTTCCAGAACGCGGGCGTCCAGAAGTGCTACTTCGCGACTGTAGTAATCCGGGAGATGCTCGCTTAACAGGCTGAGCGCACTCTGAGCATACGTATCCTTGGTCGTAAGAACGACAACATAGTCTATCATCACGCCGTCTGCCCGGAGGCGGTCAAGGGCTTCCGTGACGACCGCTGGGGCTTCTCCCAGCGTGGCGAGGAGGACTTTCTTCATGCTGACCTCCTAAGTTCAGCCATTCCAGCCAGCGGCTTACATACCCAAAGATCTCCATCAGATCTGTCGCTGAGAGCCGTTGGAGTTCTGTCCGACGCGAACCCAAGATGTAATGGATAACCTGCGCAGCTTGCTTCGGGTCCGAGCGCAATGCGGGCGAACGACCTTGATATTCCGCCAGCTGAAGTGCCGTATTTAAACTCTGCACGCGCGCAAAGTAATTTGCCCAACGCTGCCACTCGTTTCGAGGAAACTTGAGATCGTCCTCCCTGAGCGGTTTACGCCGACGCTCAGCATCTTTTCTCTTAAAATCTTCCCATTGGGACTTCAGTTTGCGGGCCAGTTGGTTAGCGAACTCAACCTTCTCATCCGTCGTCATTAGTACACCTCCCGGGGACACCCTTCGTCCTTAGGCTGGAAGCCCGACTTCAGGGCGTTCCACGAGGTTTCATGAAGCAACCCACTATCACGGCATCCCTGCAGATACTGGTAAAGACGCGGGAGCATGTCCTTGCCCTGCACTTCCTGTGGAGCCAGCAAGCCCTTCACGCCCTGGCTCCAGAGCCGCAGCCGCACCGGGCGGAATTCCACCGAGCCGAAGCACCGGGGCTTGGCGCCGCCCAGCTTGGGAGCAAACGCCATAATCACTCGTCCATTCTCTACCTGCCACCCCAGCGCATGGAGTAGAAGCCCCAGCTCGGCTTCGCTCACGTTCTCAAACAGGAGAGCACCGCGAAACTTCGCTTGTCTCTGCACAGCTTCTACGAAGCGAAAGCCCTGCTGAGGAGCAGGGTTCTCCAACGGTTGGAAGCTCTTGCGCTCATAGAAGCGGCGCCTGGAAGGGTCAGGGCGCTTGGGCTCCCAGAGTTCGCCAATTTTGACGACCTCGGGTTTTATCTCCCCTTGGGGCAGAAAGTCTGTGAAATGCACGCGCCCCCGGTAGCTGGTGGTACCAAAAAGGCGGCAGGCGGGACAGAGCCTGTTTTCATGCGCTGTCTTCTTTGGGTCCCACCTGCACGGTTGGTGAGCACTGGACGCTATCCTCTCTCGGGGGCGCCGCATCTGCGAGACACAGGAGTTGGAAATCGCCTCTACGATCGCCCGGATGGCGCCTTTGAGGCTGGTGCCCGGCACGCAGAGCTGACCGTTCCGGCGGTAGAAGGTGTACCATACATCGGGACGCCGATTCCCGTGGCTTGGGTCGAATTCGTATGCCCCGGAGCCCACGAAGAGATACTCCGAGACCACTGTAAAGGCGAGCTCCAGGCGACCAGTCAGCCCGTCAAACTTCTCGTGCGTGGCCACCGGCCGGCGGTCTGGTTCCTCCTGGGGGATCTCTACCAACACGAAGGGCTTTGGCTCAGCGTTCGGATTTCTGGGCATCGGTCTTCACCTCCCGTGGGCTCACAAAGGTTGCGAGCTTGTCCCGATAGAACACCCGGCACACAAGCTGGACTTCCGGCGCGTTTGCCACCGGGTACCGCTCAAACTGCGGGGCAAAACGCTTGTCCTCCAGGTTGAGCAGCCGGGTCTCACACTCCGAGATCTCCCAGTCGCCATCGATGGACTTGAGGGCATCGGGCAGGTCGTTGCGCTCGCCGTCGCTCAGGACCCAAACTCGATAGCGCCCCTCGGTCACCCTTTCCCACCTGATTTCTAAACCACTGTTGAAGGCGCACCCGGCATCCCGCAGCTCCAAGCTGCTTGGGAAATCCAGCCTTGCAAGCTCCCAGCTCAGGAGCACCCGTCCGGGGGTGCTTTCGATGAGCTGCCGAAGCTCTTCCGCGCCGAGCACGCCCGAATACACCCAGCCCCGCTTCATGCCGCCTCCAAGGTCTGTGCGATGGATGCGATCGCCTTCTCCGCGATCTCGTTCCAGGCTTCCTGGCTATAGGTGCGCCGGATGAAGACCGCAAGATCTGTCTCGGTACCCTCGGGGAGCTCCTCCAGTCGATCATCCGCCCGAAGCCCGTAGTCCCCGCGCTCCCCATCTTCCACAAAAGCCCCAACACCCCAGATGGCGTTTCGGGGGAGCCCCGGCTTTTTCGCCATCTC
>NZ_DAOUCJ010000113.1 GCF_034432235.1 Thermoflexus sp.
GGAGGGGATTGTGGAGATCTGGGGCGTGCGGTGAGGGTCGGGTTCGGTGGGGCGGCTGGAGAAGGCCGCCCCACCGGTTTCTCTCACAGTCTGGGCTCGGCAGAGGATGGATGGAGTGGGCGTCTTCCCCTTCATCCACGATGGTGACTGCACCTTAATCCATGCTGTGTTCCTGGGTGTGACCCCTGTTGATCAATCGGGAGCCTTGCCGAATTCTTACTGAAATCCGGGCGGAATCATAATGGGTTCGAAAAGTTCGCGAAGGATATCCAGGCGACCGATGCGGCCCAATGAGACGTGTGCTATTCGTAACGGTCGGTTCTTTCACTCTGGACTTCCTCCCTCAATTCCTCCAGAGAGTAGGCGACCGCCGGAATGCCATAGCGCCCCAGCAACTCCATAAAGGTCTGCTTCGAGTGGCCAGCGATTTTGGCCGCCTGTCCCAGGGTCGCTTTGCCGACTTCATACAGCTTTATGGCGAGCAGCAGTCGGGCTTCCTCCTCAGACACCTCAAGGGGCAGCTCAACCTGCAGAACAGTCATCTTCAATCACCTCCCAGCAGTTCAAAGGCTTTCGGCACAACAGTAGCCGCTTTTTCCAGAACCTGCTGCGGGGTGCTGACGCTTCCAACGCAATCTTTGAAAGATTCCTCCTCTTTGAATACTCTCAATACCTGCACCGTCTCCTCGTAAGCTCAAATCCTTGATCACACGGACGCTGATTTAAGAAGTTCCCGAAGCTCTTCTGGGATCGCCCGTGCATCGTTCGCGATGGCATCGGCCCTCCGGGCATCTTCGCTCATGCCACAGTGGGCGAGGTCGTTGCGCAACTGCCCCAGCTTGTTCCGGAGATGGGCCAGGCGGTCTCTCTGGGGGAGCCCGTCAAACCAACCCGGGACTTCTGCGGTTTCTCCCCGAAGGCCGGCCGCGGCAGCGCCGAGCGCGCGTTCGACGTCTTCCCGATCGACACGGCGAAGCCAGTTGCCGCCTCCCCGACAGAGGAGCACGAACGGGATCACCCACTCCCGGGCGAGCGTGACGGCTTGCACGACAAGCCCTTTCCGGAGGTAATACTCCACGAGCCCGACCTGCCGTTCCAGGTTTTCCCGGCTAAGCGCGTCGGGTTCGGCAAAGGCAAGGGGTTCAAGCTCACGCCGGATCTGCTCGGCCAGGAGAGCAAAGGGGAGGGCCCACCGCTGGAACTCATCCTGAGCTTCCTCCAGAAGCGACAAGAGTTCATGGGCCGTGCGCATGACCTCCCGAGGACGGCTCAGGTGCAGGGCTTGCGAGAAGTCCTGGAGTTTCCGCCCCAGCGTTTTGAGTCTGGCTGGCGTGCCCGTGCGCGTGCGCCACAGGGTCTGGTGGGCCGCGATCATTTTGTCAGCGATGAGCCCGGCGTCTCCGCGCTTGAGCAAGGCTTCGGCGCCGCCGGTCCAGTCCATGAGCTCGAGGAGCGGCGTGAGGTCGAAGATGGGCGCGCGATCTTGCGGCTGGGGCGGCGTGCGGAGAGGCTCTCGTGCTTCAAAGGCGCCGTAGACGATGCGCTCGACGTTGACGTTTTTCGTCCGCCGCAGATAGCTGGCTACAGCGAAGACGATCATGGGAATGGACCGGAAGGCATGGGTGATA
>NZ_DAOUCJ010000114.1 GCF_034432235.1 Thermoflexus sp.
GCCTCCCCCCACGCCCGCAACCGCCGGATCTGCCCTCGGATCTGCTCTGGATGCACCCGCAGCACCGTATCCATCGTTCGCCCTCCAGATGACGTGCTTCTCGTCCATTAAGATGATAGCCACCCATTCGCAGCGCCGGGCGCTTCATCCCCCGTGTTTCTGCCCTTATCGGGCTGGGGGCTCGATGGACCGCGACCGTTGCCTCATGGAGCCTCCCAGGGAGGAGGATATTCCGGCGGACGGGGAGGCAGCGGAACCCACGGTAGATCTTGGGGGAGCCGGAGAAATGGAACCCACTCGAATCGGGCCAGGCGCTCAGGACCGGCTATGAGGAGCTCTACGTTGAACAGCTCGGATAGGAGGGTCAGGGGATAGCCGGTTCCATCCTCGACCCGGATCACCCAGACCCACAGGAGATTGGCGTATTGCGGCGGCCGGAAATCGCTGTCGAAGAGGTTGGGGTAACGACGCACATCCGCGGGAAGGTAGACTTCCTCCGGCGGGAGCCAGATCCGGAAGGTCTGCAGCGCGAACCGTCCATCGGGAGCACACTCCATCCCCACTTCGGTTGGCCCGAGCAGGCTGCGTTGCAGGAACGGGAGGAAGGCGGTCGGAAATCGCCCCTGTTCGGCCATGGCGCGGGCCAGGGCTTGCTGATCCGGCCATGTGGGCGCATGGATCGGGGCCGTCATGACGTTCCGGGACTGGTAATCGGTCCAGTAAAGGCCCCCCGGGAACACGAGGGGCGGGGGATTGAAATCGGGATTCACTTTCCGGAAAAGTTCATCGCCTTCTAATAGAGGACCACCGATTTGAGGGATAGCGATCAGGGCATGCCGCTGATCCGGCGAACGGCATTCATCGATGGATACATATCCGGGGGATACATATCCGGGTTCCAGCACCGGCTCAGGGATGGGGAACTGCAGGGGAGGGGATCGCCTTTCGCCCTTCTGTTCGACACAGAGCTCCCCGCTTCTCCCGCATGGCCTCAGCTCCAGTTGGGGGTTTTGATCATAAGGACCGATCCGGTTGCGAGAGACCATCAGCGTGCTTGGCGCCTCAACGCACATCGGGGGAACTTCGGGGGTGGGAAACCATTCCTTCGATCGCCAGTAACAGAAATGCAGGCGCTCGTTCCAGAGGGTCCAGAAGGGCACAGCCAGATCGGGGGGCCACGGTCCGATCCAGCGCTGGCCGTCGGTCAGCCAGACCGCTCCCTCAGACCAGGCCCCGTGTTCGAGTTCGGGGCGGAACACCGCGATCCAGTTCCCCTCTGTCCAGAAGCCCTCCGGAAGCGGCTGGGGCCGCGGGGATGGGGAAAGGGCCCTTGGAACCCATAGGGTGGGGGTTGGTGTGGGGGCAGGCGGCCGGGGAGTGGTGGTCGCCAGGACATGGGTCGGCGTGGGGGGAGCCGTCGGCGTCGGCCGGGGGGTGGGGCGCGCGACGGTCGCCGGCGGGGAGAAAGCGGTCTCCGTCGGCCGAGGGATAGGCTGCGTGGTGGCCGTCGGCGTTGCCGTTCGATCCGGTGGGTTGATAGGGATCGGCACCAGCGGGCGCGCGCATGCCGCCAGAGTCAGGATCAGGACCCATGAAATCCATCCGCGGTGCATTGAGCTCCTCCTCTCCTAAATCCTATTGAGGGATTGGGCCGTGGGTGGCGGATGGGGATATGGATGTGGGGCCTGTTCTCTCCGAGGTTTCGGAGGGAACCTCCAGGGAAAGCACCCACCAGCGATTCCCCGCCCTGGCCGCCCGGTTCACGGACTTCCAGAATTCATCCCAGGAATAGCGTTCTTGTCGGTTAGCATAAGGATTGTTGATGACGACGTATCGGTTGCCATCACGCTCCTCCAACCGATCAATCACGACCCAATGGGCAGTGGCTATCCCTCGCCTTTCCCCCTCGGGCCCCATCAGAATACCGCCGTCCCCCTTCTTACGATCCTCCGGCATCACGACCACCTCGGAGCCGGGCCAGCTTGTGCTTCCCCGGGTAGTGGTATAGCGTTTAGCGGTGACCAGGGCGATCAATGTCGTGTGGGGACGGGCGATCTGCTGGCGGAGGCTTTCCCAGGCGGCCTCCGGATCGGAAGGGGAGCCCTGGAGAAAGACCATTTGGGCTTCTATGCCGTAGGCCTGTCGGGCGGTTTCCTGCAGATCCGCCCAGCTAGTGTAATTGGTCGCCTCGCCCTCATTCACCTCTGGCTGCATCCGCCTCAACTGGACCATGCGGTCAGCCACTTCCTGGGCTGGGATCGGGCGGCCGGTCAGCCTGGAAAGGGCCATGCTCAAGCTCACCGGGCCACAGGCGGTCGTCCATGGGAGGTCCACGCTGCCAGATCGGAAGCGGATTACAAATTGATGCGGCAGAGGTCTCCCGTTGTCATGGACAGCCAGAGGCGTGACGGGCAGCTGCAGCGGTGCAATCCAGCCCTCCGCCAGCGGCTGGGCGGCCTGGAGGAAGGCCTCCTCCAGGTGGTGGAGGGCCTGCTCCAGGATATCGGCCAGGA
>NZ_DAOUCJ010000115.1 GCF_034432235.1 Thermoflexus sp.
GCCGGCCGGTGGCTGGAGGCCTCTCGAGGTCGAATTCATCCGACACCTTCAACCCGCCGCGCCAGGATCCCGGTGAAGCCGGCCTTGGGGTCAAAGCCCGGGCGGGCCTCTTCCTCCCGGATCTCCGGAGCATCCGGAGCCTGGAAGAGGGTGGAGCGATATTCCACCACCTGAAACCCCGCCTGCTCCAGCCATGCGTCCAGATCCTGGCGGGAGTAGAACCGCGCGATGGAATAAAAGGGATGCCCCTGGCGGCCCTTCTCCTGATAGTGGGCCGCCCACGGGCTCTCCGCCAGGATCATCCCCAGCACCAGCCCTCCGTCCGCCCGCAGCACCCGATGGGCTTCCCGCAAAACCCCGAGGGGATCCTCCACAAAGCACAGGGTGACCACCAGGAGGACTCCGCCGAAGGCGCTGTCACGGAATGGAAGCCGTTCCCCCACTGCCTGAGCCACCCGGATCCCCCGGGCTGCCGCCATCCGGAGCGGCTCTCGCGCGGGATCGATCCCAAAACCGACGCCGAGGGCCTGAGCGAAGCGCCCGGATCCTACGCCGATCTCCAGATAGGGGGGCGGGCAGCGGGTCAGCAGAGGGGCCAGCGCCCGCACCTCCGAGCGATAGGCTCCCCGGCCCACCGGCCCTTCATACCAGGCATCGTAACGGGCGGCGTAGCGTTCGAACACCGAGGCGGTTTCCATCCGTCTGTCCCTCACGGCTCCTGGGATAACGCCTCCAGGGCCCGCGCAATGCGGGCGGCGATGCGGGCGTTTTCGACCAGCAGGGCATGATTCACCTGCACGCTTTCCCCCCCGGTCCGCTCCGCCACACGGGCCAGGAGGAAGGGCGTCACCGCCCATCCCCGAATCCCGCGCCTCTCCGCTTCCTCAAGGGCCTCTCGAACCACTCCCTCCAGTCGATCCAGCGGGACCGCCACCGGGGCGGGGGGAGGAACGGTCACCAGGATCCCCTTCCCCCCCAGCGCCCAGTGGATCCCGGCGATGCGGGCGATCTCCTCCGCTGAATCCACCCGCGCGTCTACCGGCAGGCCGCTGGACGCGCTGTAAAAGGCGGGCAGGGTCTCCGTGCCCCATCCCAGGATCGGGACCCCATAGGTCTCCAGCCATTCCCGGGTGGCCTGCAGATCCAGGATCGCCTTGGCTCCGGAGCAGACCACCACAACGGGCTCTGTGGCCAGCGTCGGCAGGTCGTTCGAAACATCGAACGGCGCCCCCCGATGCACCCCGCCGATCCCGCCCGTGGCCACCACCCGGATCCCGACCCGCGCGGCGGCCCAGGCGGTGGCCGCCACGGTCGTGGCGCCGATCTGGCGGCGCGCCAGGACGATCGGGAGATCGCGCCGGCTCACCTTCCGGACGTGCTCGTCTCCCGCGAATCGCTCGAGCTCAGCCGGCGTCAGGCCGATCACAACCTGGCCATCCAGCAGCCCGATGGTCGCCGGAACGGCTCCTTCCGCGCGAACGGCCTCTTCCATCTCGTGGGCGACCTGGAGGTTGGCCGGCTGGGGAAGGCCGAAGGCGACCACCACGGTCTCCAGGGCGACGATCGGCTGATGGCGCGCCCGGGCTTCCTTCACGTGAGGGCCGAAGCGGAAATAGGTGTTCTTGGTGGAAAAACCCATCGCCCCAAACTCGAAGTCGACTGCCGATCCAGGCGTGGACATCCCTCGCCTCCAGGAGCTGGTTCCCGAAACCTGCAACTCGAATGGGGAAGGGCGGCGAACACCGGCCAGCCGGCTATAAGCGGGATGATCGTGCTTCCAGCTCCGCGACAATGACCTCCGGCGTTTTATAGGGAATCACGTTCTCGATCGCCCGGAAATGATCATCGTAGGCCACGATCGCCGTGCAGCCTGCGATATGGGCGGCCATCGCATGAGGGAGATCCGTCGGGTCTCTCAGCGCTGCGAAGAGCCTGGCCCGGAGCAACTTCTCCTCGCGGCGAGGGATCGGCACATCAAGCAAGCGGTGCTCAAAAGCGTGAGGAAGGCCTGACGGGCAAACTCGCTGCCCGCTTCCCAGTTTGGCTCTGTGCGGGTGATCGCGATGACCAGCAGCTCATGGAGCGCATAGAAAGATGTCACTGCTTTAACCGCACCCTGGTCGATGAACTGGAATAACTTCGAAACCGCCTCAAATCGTGTGGGCTCCAGTTTCCGGGCCAGCGTGAAGACCAGCAGCACGGAGGTATCCAGATAGATCACCGGGTCCTCTCCGTCGAAGCGGGTGTTCCAGTTTCCGCTGCAGGAGGCAGCAGAAGGATTTTCAACAACTCCTGGGATAGCAGCAATGCCAGAGGCACAATGGCCTCAGAGAAAATGCGCTCAGCGCTTTCCTTGCGCCCTTCATGGAGGATCTCATCAAACGATTTTCCTTTCAGATATTCGGAGAAATCTTCAAGCGCCATCATTCCCTCCAGATTTCGATAGCCGGGCAGGGTCCCTGCCTGCGCTGCGTGTCGGCCATGGCGTATGCCGTTGGCCGATGCTCAAGGAGAAGAGCACCTTTCCCTACTTTCCAAATTCAAACTTTAGCATAAAGCCTTGGATTCCACCAGGGGATGAGGAATTTTTCTAACGATCGAGGGGTTAGACGGTGGGGCAGCCGAAGGCGACCACCACGGTCTCCAGGGCGATGATCGGCTGCTGGCGCGCCCGGGGTTGTTCCACGTGGGGGCCGAAGCGGAAAGCGGAAATAGGTGTTCATCCGGGAGAACCTCCTTCCACCCGCACGGGGACCTCTCCGTCGATCCACTGCACGGTGAGCGGCTCGCCGGGCTGGACCTGATCCGCCCGGGTGACCAGGCGGCCATCGGCCCGGCGGACCAGGGCGTAGCCCCGGGCCAGGACGGCGCGGGGGTTCAGCGCCTCCAGTCGGGCCTGGTGGTAGCCCCATCGGGCTTCCGCTTGCAGGATCTGCTGACGGATCGCGCCTTCCAGCCGGGTCCGCAACCGATGCAGGCGCTCCCGACGGGCGTAAAGCTCCCGCTCGGGCGTATGGGCCTGCAGGCGCGCGCGCAGGGTCGCCAGAGCCTGCCCCGCCCGCTCCAGGCGGGCGCGTATCGCCTGCTCCAGGCGATCCCGCCATCCGGCGATCTGAGCGGCCACCGCGTCCCGATCCGGGGTGGCCAGCTCCGCTGCCGCGGAGGGTGTGGGCGCGTGCACATCGGCGGCGGCATCCGTCAGGGTGAGATCGATGGCATGGCCGACGCCCGAGACCACCGGGAACGGGGAGGATGCCACCGCCCGAACCACCCGCTCGTCGTTGAAAGCCCACAGCTCCTCATTGGACCCTCCACCCCGGGCGATGATAGCCAGATCCACCCCCGCCACCATCTGGAGGGTTTCCAGGGCCGTGGCGATCGAAAGGGGGGCATCATCTCCCTGGACAACCGTAGGGGAGAGGATGACCTCCGCCAGGGGCCATCGTCGCCGGAGGATGTTCAGGATGTCCCGAAGGGCTGCTCCCGCCGGCGAGGTCACCACGCCGATCCGGCGGGGGAACGGAGGCAGCACCCGCTTGCGGGCGGGGTCGAACAGCCCCTCCGCCTCCAGCCGACGCTTTAACGCCTCAAGGGCCAGGAATCGCTGGCCCAGGCCGATGGGAAGCCAGCGATCCACATACAGACGGCAATCCCCCCGATCCTCGTAGTAACCGATCCGCCCGCGCGCCACAATGGTCTGGCCGTTCGCCGGCAGCTGGGCCATCCGGGCTGCCTGCGCCCGCCAGATGACACACGTGATCTGGGCCCGCCCTTCTTTCAATGAGAAGAAGATGTGGCCCGGCGCTGTAGGGCGGAGATCCCCCACCTCTCCCTCCACCCACAGATCCCCCCAGGCGAAACGGGATTCGATCGCTTCCTTCAGATGGGCGGCCAGCTGGGATACCGTGAGGTAGGTGATGGGAGCCTGTTCAAGTTCCTCCCACTCGCTCATGAAAACGCTCCAGGGGAAGGTTGCGCCCCTTGTTCATCGCGTTTCCGTGACCTTCTGTAAGCCTCGCGGCCGGTCTGGATCCAGCCCTTTCCATTGGGCGAGGGAGACGGCGAACCACTGGCCAGGGATCACAGCCACCATCGGTGAGAGCCACTCCGGAACCGGAGGCAGCGGGATGCGCACGTCCGCCATGGCGAGCAGCCCGCGATCTTCGCTGCAGAGCGTGAGATGGGCCTCCCGCTCCCGAAGCCAGCGGGCCAGGCTTTCCATTTCGGAGCGGAAGGTCGGGCCCGGGGCGATCAGGAACACCGGGAAGCCCGGCTCCACCAGGGCGATGGGCCCGTGGAGGAAATCCGCCGAGGAATACGGCTCCGCCACGATGTAAGTCAATTCCTTGAGCTTGAGGGCGACCTCGAACGCCGTCGCGTAATTGAAACCCCTGCCGATCACCACCCCGTGAACGACCCGCTGCCAGAATGCTGCCGCCTCCTGGGCGGCCTCCTCCGTGTCCAGCGCCTGGGCGATGGCTTCCGGCAACCGAAGCAGATCCTCCCGCATGGCGGCGTCCTCGGTCCAGGCCGTGACCAGGAGGGCGAGGGCGATCAGCTGCGCCGTATAGGTCTTGGTGGCAGCCACCGCGCGTTCCTCCCCTGCGCGCAGGGGGAGGACCGCGTGGGCGGCTGAGGCGAGGGGAGAGGCAGGATCATTGGTGATGGCCAGGGTCCAGCCGCCCTGACGTCGAGCTTCCCGGATGACCTCCACAATATCCGGGGAGCGGCCGGATTGGGAGATCCCGATCACCCATGCATGGTCCAGGCGAGGAGGCCGGCGGTAGAAGGTGAAGAGAGAGGGGGTGGCGAGGGCAGCCGGGAGACCGGCGAAGGCCCCCAGCAGGTATTGCCCGTATCGGGCGGCGTTGTCGGAGCTTCCCCGCGCCGCCAGCACGGCCAGCGCCGGTTGAAAACGGCGCACAGCGTTCACGATCTGCCGCGCTTCCTCCCATCCTTCGCGGATCAGGCGATCGGCGACCTCAGGCTGCTGTCGGATCTCCTGTTCCACCCACATCCAGAACCTCCACCAGCCGAATCTCAGGATGCGATAAGAGGAAGTCTGGAAAGCCGGGTTCGCGCTTGAGGGCACCCCTCGAGCCGATTATACTTCAAGGCATGATGGCGGGTCCTTTCAGGCTATGAAAATCGCCCCACGCCCTGGGGATTCGATCGGTGAATGGGAATCACTTCTCACGGGAGGCATTGCCCATGTCCAAAGAGAGAGCGATCCCTCGGGGACTGTATTTCGAGGATCTGGAGATCGGCTGGAAGGTGCGCACCCCGGGCCGCACGGTGACGGAGGCGGACATTGTGATGTTCGCTGGGCTATCCGGCGATTACACGCCGCTGCATACGGACGCGGAATACGCCCGGGGCACGATCTTCGGGGAACGGATCGCCCACGGGCTGCTTGGCCTGGCCATCGCTTCAGGGTTGGCGACCCGGCTGGGATTCCTGGAGGAGACCGTGGAAGCCTTCACCAGCCTGGAATGGAGATTCCGGGCCCCCATCCGCATCGGGGATACGATCCATGTGGAGATCGAGGTGGCCCAAAAGCGCCCCGCGCCGAATGGCCGGGCAGGATTCGTGATCTTCCATGTGGAGGTTCGGAATCAGCGGGGCGAGGTGGTGCAAAAGGGCCAGTGGACCCTCTTGGTTCGCGCGCGGGGGGCAGAAGGCATGGACCTCGAACAGCGATGAAGCGGCCTGTTGCGATCACGATGATCACGAGCGCTCCCAATGGGGCTGCGGGATTTCCGGGGCATGGAACTTGTCGAACCGCTTCCCCCTTCCCCATCTCGGTTCCTTTCCATAGAGACCAGCAAGCTTCCCCCAACGCCCTTCCGAAGGTGGAAGTCCATTCATGAGCGGATGCCATGGGCATCCAGGGCATCGGCGGCATCCCCCAAATGGGGGGATATCCCCAATCTGGGGGTGTCCCCCCTTATCATCTGTTTTTACAATCGCTCCTGTCCCGGGTATACTTTGCTAAAAGCATTCGGAGGGGCCGGGATTGGAGGGGGCAGCAGGTGCCCTCCGCGCCGGCCGGGTCGTTAGACTCCTTTCGGGAGGAGGCCCATGGCCTCAACCGAATGTTCAATAGAGGGACGGGTGAGACGTACAGGCGGCCGATCCGTCCCTTATCATTCTCTAAGGAGGCAGATGCCATGCCGAAACGGTTCGTCTCCTGGATGATCGGGGGGCCTCAGGGCAGTGGGATCAATGTGGCGGCAGAAACCCTTGCGAAAGCCTTCAATCGGGGTGGGCTCTATGTGTTCACCAATATCGAATACCATTCCAACATTATGGGCAAGCACAGCTATTATCGGGTCCGGGTCGCCGAGGATCCTGTCCACGCCCCCGTTGAGGAGGTTCATCTCCTGGCTGCGCTGGATGAGGAAACCCTCTTCGGGGACCACCATCACAACCCCGAGTTCCCCACGCATCGTGGACACGTGCATGAAGTAGTCACGGGGGGCGGGATTATCTACGATGCGGATCTGGGAGACATCCGGGATCGCCTGAAGCGGGAGGATCTGCGGCTTTATCCGGTGCCATATTTTGAGATGATCCGTCGAGCGCTGGAGCCTTTCGGCAAGGCGGCGGAGTATCGCCAATACGACATCATGCGAAACACAGTAGCTCTGGGGGCCACCCTGGCGGTCCTGGATTACGATTTCGATCTCGTCGCCGAGGTGATCCGCGAGCAGTTTAAGGGGCGTCGGGCCCGATTGGCGGATCTGAACATCCAGGCCCTACGGGTTACTTATGATTATGTGCACGAGCATTTCGGCAATGACTTCCCCTGGAAGGTTCGCAAGCGGGAGCGACGTGAGGACCACATCCTGATCCGCGGCGTGCAGGCGGTGGCGCTGGGCAAGCTTCAGGCTGGGCTGGGCGTTCAGACCTATTACCCGATCAGCCCGGCGACGGATGAAAGCACGTATCTGGAAGCGGTCCAGAGCAAATACAACGTGGTGGTCATCCAGACGGAGGACGAAATCTCGGCGATCAACATGGCGGTCGGTGCCGCCCACGCGGGCGCCCGGGCCTCGACCTCCACGGCGGGGCCGGGCTTTGCCCTGATGCCGGAGGGCATCGGTTTCGCGGCCATCACCGAGGCGCCGGGTCTGGTGGTGTTCCTCTATCAGCGCGGCGGCCCCAGCACGGGTCTCCCTACTCGCACGGAGCAGGCCGATCTCGGATTCGCTCTCCATCCCGCCCATGGAGAGTTCCCCCACATCGTCATCGCCCCCGGGGATGTGGTGGAGGCCTTCTACGATAGCTTCGAGGCTTTTAACTGGGCCGATCGTTACCAGATGCCTGTGATCGTGCTGTTGGATAAATACCTGGCCAGCAGCTATATCACGGTGCCTCGCTTCGAAACCCGTCATCTGGTGATCGATCGGGGAATCCGCTATCCGCCGGCGGGCCAGCAGGATGGCTACCTGCGCCATGCGGTGACCGAAAGCGGCATCTCCCCATGGGTGGTCCCCGGCACGGAGGGCGTTATCTTCTGGACCACCAGCGATGAGCATAACCCCAAGGGTCACATCTCCGAGGGGGTGGTGCATCGCATGGAGCAAATGGATAAACGGATGCGCAAGCTGGAGCTGGCTGCCCGGGAGATCCCGGACAGCAAGAAGTTCACCCTCTACGGCCCTGCGGATGCCCAGGTGACCTTGGTCGGGTGGGGGACCACCAAAGGCGCGATCCTGGATGCGCTGGAGGAGCTCGCGACCTTGAACGGGCTGACCTTTAACTTCCTCCAGATCCGGATGATGCGGCCCTTCCCGGCCGAGCCCGTGGGGGCGATCCTGCGGCGGGCCCGCCGTGTGATTCTGATCGAGAACAATTACTCCGGTCAGCTGGGGAACCTGATCCGGGAGATGACCGGATTTCGGATCCCCCAGCGGGTGCTGAAATACGATGGCCGGCCGTTCACAGTAAATGAGATCCTCGAAGGGGTCCGTCGCGCTTTGAAGAACGATGAGGAGCGGATTGTCATGATCTCCAGCGAAGCCCGGGAGGTGATCCCATGGCCTACGCGGTGAAGGATTACAAGACGGAGGTTTGGGTGGATTGGTGTCCTGGTTGTGGGGATTTCGGGATCCTGAACGCCATCCACCAGGCGCTGGCCGCTTTGCAGCTTCCTCCGCATAAAGTGGCGATCTTCTCGGGGATCGGCTGCTCCGGCAAGACGCCCCATTACATCGGAACCTATGGGATTCACACCCTCCACGGCCGTGTGCTGCCGGTGGCCACCGGGTTCAAGCTGGCCAACCCCGAGATGACCGTGATTGCCGTGGGGGGAGATGGCGATGGCTATGGGATCGGTGCCGGGTATTTCCTGGCGGCCGGGCGGCGCAATGTGGATCTCACTTATATTGTTTATAACAACGGCGTTTATGGTCTGACAAAGGGTCAGGCCTCCCCTACGTTGCCGAAGGGCGTGCAGACCAAGTCCCTGCCTGAGCCCAATCTGATGGAGGCCCTCAACCCGATCGCTGTGGCCCTGGGGGCAGGCTATACGTTCATCGCCCGCGGCTATGCCTATGACGTGCGGCACCTGCGGGATCTCATCGTGGCCGCCATTCAGCACCGGGGAACGGCGCTGATCGATGTCCTCCAGCCCTGCCCGACTTACAACAACATCTACACGCGGGAATATTACAACGCCCGGGTCTACAAGCTGGAGGAGACGGGCTACGACCCGGTGGTGCACGATCCAACGAATGAGAAAGAGATCGTGGAGAAGAAAGCCCAGGCGCTTCTCAAGGCCTATGAGAACGGGGATCGCATCCCCATTGGGATCTTCTACCGGGTGGAGCGGCCAACCCTGGAGGATGAGCTGGCAGCCCGCCTCCCCTACTGGGGGAAGCCCCTGGCGGATCTCGAGCCGATCTACCAGCGGGATCTCACGCCGCTGCTCAACGAGCTTCATTAAGAGAATGAGAAATGCGCAGGAGCTTTGGGGGCCGGGCTGGCTATCCTGAGGGGCTGGACCGGCCCCCATTTTTCTTCCTCCTGGAATCGCTGGCGGATGGTTGCCATGGGGAGGGAAAATTTCAGACCTGAGATTTAAGGTAGGGGGGTTTCAGAAATGCAGGGGGGAGAAGAGGGAGGAAGGCCGCCCGAAGCGTTCATTCCACCGCGAGGATCCGGAAGGTGAGGAGGCCGGCCGGCGCCTCTACGGTCACCACATCTCCCGGCGCCCGGCCCAACAACGCCTGACCCAGTGGCGACTCATACGAAATCTTCCCCTGGGTGGGATCCGCCTCAGCGGGGCCCACCAGCACATACACTTCTGGCGTGCCTCCATCCTCCGCGATGGTGACGCGCGATCCAATGCGCACGCGGCCGTCCTCCGAAGGCTGGGGCTCGATCACGACGGCGCTGTTGAGGATCGCTTCCAGCATCCGAATCCGGCCTTCAATGAAGGCCTGTTCCTCCTTCGCCGCGTGGTAATCGGCGTTCTCCGAGAGATCGCCCTGCTGGATGGCGAAGCGCAGACGTTGAGCGATCTCCCGGCGCTTGATTGTGCGCAGGTATTCCAGCTCTTCCTCCAACTGGCGCTTGCCCTCCGGTGTCAGATACGTGGGTCCAACAGCGGCCATCTCTTCCTGCTCCTCGATTGCGGTTGTCCATTTCTTCCTGTGGCCCTCCCATCGGGGCGTATTTGATTATACCAGCCGGGATGGAAAGGAACAAGGCGGGCGCTGTGCTTCCCCGATCGGTGGAGGATGGCCTGGACCCCTGGGTGGTCTGCTCTTCTCGCCGTGCGCTTCCGACGGGCACGAAATCGAAGTGATCCGTTGAGGGGATGGGGAACGGGGTCTTAGCGCGGGCATCGCTCGCGAAGCCGTTCCACCGTATGTTCGGGGACTGGCATTGCGCCCAGAAGGATACGGCCGTCCGGGCCGGGGCCGTGGAAATCACTGCCGCCAGTGGGGATCAGATCGTAGATCCGGGCGATGGCGATCAACCGGGCCACATCGGCCGGGGAGTGATCCGGGTGGAAAACCTCCAGCCCGACCAGGCCCGCCCGCCACAGGCTCTCCAGATTTCGGGGAAGCCCGGAGCGCCCGGGATGGGCCAGGGCGGCCACGCCTCCGGCCGCCCGGATCACCGCGAGGACCTCGTGGGGATCGATCGGCTGCCGGGGAATATAGGCGGGGCAGCCTCGTCCCAACCACCGTCGGAAGGCCTCGGCTTCATCGGCCACATAGCCCTGCTCCACCATTGCCCGGGCCAGGTGGGGGCGCCCCAGCACGTCCCCCCGGGCCAGCTCCAGCACCCGTTCCCAGGGGACGGGCATCCCGAGCTGGGCCAGGCGCTCGGCCATGGCTCGAATCCGTTCCCTTCGCTCCGCCTGCATGCCCTTCAGAAAGCGAAGGAGATCCGGGTGGACGGGATCCACGAAATAGCCCAACAGGTCGATCTCTTCCTCGGAGCCGCCGACGCTGATCTCCACGCCGGGAATCACCTCCAGAGCCGTGCCACGGGCGAGGGCCATCGCCTCCACAGCCCCCTGGGTGGTCTCATGGTCCGTGATGGCCAGGTAGCGCAGACCGCGCGCGAGGGCCTCATACACCACCCGGGCGGGGGACCACAGGCCATCGGAGGCGGTGGTGTGAACGTGGAGGTCGAGGCGGGAACTCATCGCTTCTCGACCACGAACCGGATGGCCGTCCGCTCCTGATCGTTGATCTTGACGTCGGTGAACTCGGGGACACAGACGATATCGATGCCATCCTGGGCCAGATAGGTGCGGGCGATGCAGATGGCCTTCACCGCCTGATTGACGGCACCGGCGCCGATGGCCTGCACTTCCGCCCGTCCCCGTTCCCGGATGACACCCGCGATGGCTCCGGCCACGGCAGTGGTGCGCGATTTCGCAGCCACTTTAATGGTGTCCATGGTCTCCCTCCGTGGAGCTGTGGGATGAGGCGAAGAAACCGCGGCCCGCATGGATGATCCTCAATTCAATGATGCGATGCACCTCCTTCGATGGCCTGAGGCAACAGAGGGAGAGACCCGCCGTTGCGGCCGGTTTGTTTTTATTATAACGGCCTTGCCGCGTGGAAGAGCAAGAAAGGCGGAGGGGGAACGTCGTGCTTTGCCCGGTTGCATCCCGGCGGGCTCCGAGCGGGGGCGGATGGCGCTTTCCCCTTCTCTCTCCTTATCTCGCCCTCCGAGCGGCCTGCCCGCCCTCAGGGGGAGGCGAACGGTGTCCCTCGGATCACCGGGAAAGCCGGCGCACGATGCGCCCTCGGCTCAGATCATAAGGGGAAAGCTCCACCAGGACGCGGTCCCCCAGCAGCACCCGGATGTAATACATCCGCATCCGTCCAGAGAGATGGGCCAGCACCTCGTGGCCATTATCGAGACGGACCTTAAACATCGCATTGGGCAGCGTTTCCACCACTGTCCCCTCTACCTGAATGACATCCTTTGCCTTCTCGCTTCCTTTCGCCATCGGGCCTCCCTGAAGATAGAGATCTTCCATGCTTAATTGTAAGCGAGCTTCGGGGCAATTCGATGATTACCCTTTGGGATCTGGGCAAAGCGAGGAGATGCTTGAAGAGTGGGAGGGGGTGAAGAGGGGCTGGAATTCGTGAGGGAAGCGCCCCATCCAGGTGCTCTCATCGACCCCAGAGCTGCATCCACCAGGCCTGCCAGGGTGAGGGAGTAGGGGTGGGCGTGGGGTAAGGCGTGGGAGAGCGAGGGATGCGCTCCAGGCGGTAGGGCGTTTCCCGGGGGCGGATCATTCCGGCCTCCATGCGGGCCCAGCGGGCTACGAACTCCTCGCTCTGCACATACCGGGCCTGCTCGGCGAGGCGGGTCGCCCGGATCTGCTCGATGGTGATCGCCTGTTGCAGGCGCTCAGCTCGCTCCACTCGTTGCCGATAAAGTTCCAGGTTCCCCCACGCCACATGGGCCAGGAGTGCCAATCCCATCCCCACCATCAGGCGGACCAGCCATCGGCTGATCTCGCCCGCCCATGGACGCATTTCCATCGGATCCCCCTCAGGATAAAAAAAGGGCGTGGAGCGTCTTGCCATCGCCCTCCCCACGCCCTGGGTTCACCCGACCATGCCGGGGGCGGGATTTGAACCCGCACGGGCGTATGCCCACCACGCCCTGAACGTGGCGCGTCTGCCAGTTCCGCCACCCCGGCGGTCCTTTTCCAATTCTACCAGAGCCGGCCGCTCTGTCAAATCATCCGGCTGTCCATAGGCCTCCCATCCCTCAAAGCAATCGCCCCTCTGGAGTGGCTCCGATTCCCCGACTGGATGCGAGGGCGGGAGCCTGAGCCTGGCCGCGCTCCTGAGCATCCAGGGCGGCAATCGCCGCGATGAAAACGATGTCCTGGACCTCATCACCCGTTTGAAGGACATGGACCGGCTTGCCCATTCCCAGCAGGATCGGCCCGATGGCCTGGGCGTTCCCCAAGCGCTGCAACAGCTTATACGAGACGTTCGCCGCTTCCAGATCCGGGAAGACCAGGACGTTGGCGTCCTTCACCCGGCTGAAGGGGTAACGTTCCTCAATGATCTCCGGCACCACCGCGGTGTCTGCCTGCATCTCTCCATCGACCAGGATGTCTGGACGTCGTTGCCGCACGATCTCCACCGCCAGGCGCACTTTCTCCGAGAGGGGATGGCGGGTGCTGCCGAAGTTGGAGAAGGAGAGCATGGCCACCCGCGGCTCAATATCGAAACGCCGGGCGAAGTCCGCGGCCATGATGGCGATCTCCGCCAGGTCCTCCGCGGTGGGCTCGATGTTCACCGTGGCATCGGTGAAGAAGTAGACCTTCTCCTTCACAATCATGATGTAAAGCCCGGCGACCTTGCGCACGCCCTCCCGGACCCCCACCACCTGAAGGGCGGGGCGGATCACCGATGGATAATCATAGGTAAGGCCTGAGATGAAAGCATCGGCGTCCCCCATTTCCACCATCATCGGCCCGAAATAGTTGGGCTCCAGCAGCAAGGTGCGGGCCAGAGGGAGGGTGACGCCTTTGCGCTGGCGCTTCTCGAAGAGGCGTTGTGCGTATTCCTCCAGCCGCGGGAACTCCGGGGGGTAGACGATCTCCGGCTGGCAGCGCAGGCCGAGCTCCTCGATGCGCTGACGGACGACCTCTGGGCGTCCGATGAGGATGGGCCGGCCGATCCCTTCCTCCTGGACCAGGGCTGCGGCGCGGAGGATCTTGAGCTCCTCGCCTTCTCCGAAGGCGATGCGCTTGGGGGCGGCTTTCGCCTTGTTGATAATGAAACGCATCACCTGGGTGCCCTTGCCCAAGCGGGCCGCCAGCCGCTCCCGGTATTCCTCGATATCGATGTGGATGCGGGCCACCCCTGTTTCCATCGCTGCCTGGGCCACCGCCGGCGCCTCCCAGAGCATCACCCGGGGATCCAGCGGCTTGGGGATGATGTAATCCGGCCCGAAGCGCAGCGTCTCCAGCCCGTAAGCTTTCAGCACACTATCCGGCACATCTTCGCGCGCCAGGGCGGCCAGGGCCCGCGCCGCGGCCAGCTTCATCTCATCGTTGATCGCCCGCGCCCGCACATCCAGGGCCCCGCGGAAGATGAAGGGGAAGCCGAGGACGTTGTTCACTTGGTTGGGGTAATCGCTGCGGCCGGTGGCCACGATGGCGTCGGGGCGGATCTCCTTGGCCAGCTCGTAGCGGATCTCAGGATCAGGGTTGGCCAGGGCGAAGATGATCGGCCGCTCGGCCATCGATTTCACCATCTCAGGGGTGAGCACATCGGGGGCGGAGAGGCCCAGGAACACATCGGCGCCGCGGATAGCTTCTGCCAGGGTCCGGGCATCGGTCTCCGCAGCGAAGCGCTCTTTATAGGGGTTCATTCCCTCCTTCCGCCCCTTGTAGATCACCCCCTTCGTGTCCAGCATAATGAGATTCTCTTTGCGCACCCCCAGCTTCACCCAGAGCTCGGCGCAGGCGATGCCGGAGGCCCCTGCCCCGTTGATCACCACTTTGATCTCGTCGATGCGTTTGCCCACCAGCTCCAGGGCATTGAGCAAGGCCGCCGCGGAGATCACCGCCGTCCCGTGCTGATCGTCGTGAAATACCGGGATGTCCAGGGTGGCGCGCAGGGTTTCTTCAATGTAGAAACATTCCGGCGCCTTGATGTCCTCCAGGTTGATGCCCCCGAAGGTCGGGGCGATGGCCTGCACCACTCGGATCAGCTCATCCGGATCCCGCGTGTTCACCTCGATGTCGATGGCATCCACGTCGGCGAACTTCTTGAAGAGCACAGCCTTGCCTTCCATCACCGGCTTCGAGGCCAGAGCCCCCCGATCTCCCAGTCCGAGGATGGCGGTGCCGTTGGAGATCACCGCCACCAGATTCCCTTTAGTCGTGTATTCATAAGCCAGGTCTGGATCCTTCTCGATCTCCAGGACCGGGTAAGCAACGCCCGGGCTGTAAGCGAGGGAGAGATCTCGTTGAGTGATCATGGGTTTGGTGGGGACAATCTCCAGCTTGCCGGGACGGCCTTTGCGATGGTATTCCAGCGCGTCTTCACGGAGCATGGAAACCTCCTGGGTTCCAGAGCTGGATCTCCACAGGGATGGCGCCCGCCGCCGGCCTCCACGCTTAGCATAAGCGAGAGCCCTTGCTTCGACAAGCCGGACGGCCGGATTGAAATTGAGGGCGTAAGTTTTTTTCGAGGCCCTGCCCCCTCGGGGCCGGATGGGCACAGGAAAGAGAATTCCCTCCAGGCCCTCCCCACCGCAGATCGATGCCCGGTTCGGTTACAATACCGTTACATAGGATCCGGTTGGCTCTGTTGTTGGAGCAGGCAGGGGGCGAAGCGGAGAGCCCATCCGGTGTTCGCGAACAGAGAGACGGGTTGTGGAGGCACCCGATTCCGAAAGGAGGTAACCGGGATGCGTTTGTGGGGAACCCGTGAAGGCCCGTTGCTGGATCCTTCGTTCGAGCGGTTGAATGCGTCGCTTCCCTTCGATCGCCGCCTGTATCCCCAGGATATCCGCGGCTCGATCGCTTGGGCCCGCGCCCTGGCCCGGGCGGGCCTGCTCACGCCCGAGGAGTGCGATGGGATCATCGCCGGCCTGGAGGCGGTGCAGGCCGAGCTGGATGCGGGCGATTTTGTTTTCCAGCCCACCGATGAGGATATCCACACCGCCATCGAACGCCGGCTGACCGAGCGCATCGGTCCGATCGCCGGCAAGCTCCACACGGGGCGCAGCCGCAATGACCAGGTGGTCACCGACCTGCGTCTGTTCCTGATGGAGGTCTGGCCCCGACTGGATCAGGGGCTGCGGGAGCTGGAGGAGGCCCTGGCGGCGCAGGCCGAAGCCCATCTGGACCTGATCATGCCGGGCTATACCCATCTTCAGCAGGCCCAGCCTATCCGGTACGCCCACTGGTGCCTGGCCCATGCGTGGGCTTTTGAGCGCGACCGGGCGCGACTGCGAGACGCCTATCCCCGTCTGGCGACTCTCCCTCTGGGCAGCGGCGCCCTCTCCGGGACGCCTTTCCCGATCGATCGGGAGGCCCTGGCCCGGGAGCTGGGCTTCCGGTCCCTTTCCCCGAACAGCCTGGATGCCGTTTCCGATCGGGATTTCGTCGCCGAGTTTCTTTTCATCGCCGCGATGATCGGCGTCCATCTCAGCCGGCTGGCGGAGGATCTCATTCTTTTCACCAGCGCGGAGTTCGGGTTCGTGGCGCTGGATCCGGCTTACACGACGGGATCCAGCCTGATGCCGCAGAAGCGCAATCCCGATGCCCTGGAGCTGGCCCGGGCGAAAGCAGGGCGTCTCATGGGCTGCCTGATCGGGTTCCTCGCGGTGCTGAAAGGCCTCCCTTCCGGTTACAACAAGGATCTGCAGGAAGATAAAGAGCCGGTCTTCGAGGCCGTGGACACGCTGGAGATCCTGCTTGCTGTGCTCTCCGGTCTGGTGCGGACCATGCGGCCGCGGCCGGAGCGGATGCGAGAAGCCCTAGAGGAAGCGATGCTGGCCACCGAGCTGGCGGATTATCTGGTGCGCAAAGGGGTTCCGTTCCGGGAAGCGCACCGGGTGATCAGCGAGCTGGTCGGGGAATCCCTCCGGCAGGGGAAGCCGCTTTCTGCCCTTCCCCTGGAGCTCATGCGCCGATATCATCCCGCTTTCGATGCGGATGTTTACGCCGCCCTGGATGTGGAAACTGCCGTGGAGCGTCGAGCCGTCCCCGGCGGCACCGCTCGCTCCGCTGTCGAGGCCCAGCTCCAGGCCCTGCGGGCCTGTCTGGCTCGCTCCTTGTGAGAAGCTCCATACAGCGAGCGCTGGTGACCTGGAAAAGAACGGGGGAGAGGAGGCATTATGCCGCTTGGAAGGAGAGCCAGGCGGCGGAAGCCCTCGGGGTTAACGCTCGGACAGAGGCTGGATCAGGGTCGGATCGTCCGCCCGCGGGGAGTTCACCCGAGCCGAAACCGGGTAGGCGATCATCCAATCGGCCGGATACGGGCGCAGGATCTCCTGCCAGGCCCGGGAGCCAGCGGCATCATCCAGCCAGATCGCCTCATGTTCCGGAAGCAGGATCACCGGCATCCGGTCGTGGATGGGGGCGACCCGCTCATTGGCGACGGTGGTGATGATGGTGAAGCTCTCGATGATCTCCCCCTCCGGGCTCTCCCAGCGATCCCACAGCCCGGCGAAGGCGAAGGGCTCCCGATCCCGCAACCCGATCCAGTAAGGGATACGCCTGCCGGGTGTGCGCTGCCACTCGTAAAACCCATCGGCCAACACCAGGCAGCGCCGCCGGCGGAAAGCCTCGCGGAAGCTCGGGCGTTGGGTCAGGGTCTCCGCCCGGGCGTTGATCAGCCGGTTCCCGATCGCCGGGTCCTCCGCCCAGTGGGGGATCAACCCCCACCGCAACATGCGGACCCGCCGGGGATCCTCGTTGAGGAGCACGGGAAGGAGCTGGGTAGGGGCCGCATTATACCGGGGCTGCCACGGTGCGTCCGGCCATTCCGCCCGGAACCGTTCCATCAGCCGCTGTGGCTCCGTGAAGATCGTGTAGCGCCCGCACATGGAGGCCTCTTCCCTCGCTTTCTATGCCCATCTTAGCGCGGATCCCCGATCTGGACGAATCTGGGGTCCGCTCATCGGGGGACGGTGCCGGGATCCACAATGTAGCGCCACCAGTGATGGGAGATGCCGTCGGTCTCCCCGGGAGCACAGGGGAGATGCCGGAGCCACCATCGGTGATGCTCCCGGATGTCCCCGCCGCCCCACTCCGCGCTGTTTACCCATCGCCCCCGGCCCCGCAGATCCGGGAAGTGCAGCCAGTCATCGCAATCACTCCAGACGTAGCGGGGGTTTCCCCAATCGTAATCCCCCTCACTGTTGGGGGCGAAGTGGATGGTGCCGACCCCGGCCCGGCCCGGGGCGATGCGATCATAGCGGGTGAAGCGACGCCACAGGTTTCGCTCCTCCGGGACCCCTTCGAAAACCCGTTCCATGATCGCCTCCGCCCGGTGTCCGAAGTTCTCCAGCATCTCCCCGATCCCGCGTTCATAAGAGAAGCCCATGATCACAAACCGCCTCCCGGCAGCCTCCGCCCCGGGGAGCGGCGGGGCGTTGCACCAGAAAGCCCCGGGCCCGGCCATGCGGGACTCGTAGAACCCGAAGTAGGGGCCGCCGAAAAGCCAGAGCTCATCGATCTCCCCGCGCGCCACACGTTGAACCCCATCGCAGGCGGTGAGGATGGCATGATAATCCGCGGTGTCCGGTTCGTGGGGCAGTTGCCGGCCCTCCAGCACCGCGCGGTAGGTCTCCGGAGTGTAGCGAAAGCCGTCGATCTTGGGAGGAAAGAAGGGGAAATCCAGGCGCGCCGCCACCTGATACCGGACCGTCCCCCGGCTGCAGGCCTCCAGGTCGGCGATGTATCCCTCGACCAGCTCCTCCACCCGGTTCCAGCCCATCGCCCGGGAGAGAGGAAGGTCATGGGTGATAGGGGGATCGAAGACCACGAGGAGGACCCGCGGGGTGAGGATCAACACGGCCGTCATCTGGAAGCTCCTACTCGCCGTAGGCGAGGCGTTCGATCAAAAACGGCGGAAACCCCAGGCGGCGCATTTTCGCCTGGGTCTCGGCGATCGGGTAGGGAACCCGCCGGAACGTCCAGGTCATCGCTTCCAGATCCAGGATCCCGTAGGCGGCCCGGGGGTCGCCATCCCGGGGCTGGCCGACGCTCCCCGGGTTCAACAGCCACCATCCCTCCCGCAGGTCGATGGGCTCATCATAGGGCGGCTCCAGGATGTGCATCCGCGGCGTCTTCCGATCCGGCACATGGTAAGCGATGGCCACGTGGGTATGGCCGAAGAGGCTGATCCGGGTGGGCAGCTGCTCAATGTTCTCCCATGCGGTATACGGATCCAAGATGTATTCCCAGATCGGCGCCCGCAGGCTCCCATGGGTCAGAGTGATCCCCTCCTGTTCCGTTTGGGTTGGGAGGCCCATCAGGTATTCGATGTGGCGCGCGGGAAGCTGCTCCCGCGTCCATTCCAGCACCCTGCGGGCCGCGGGGTTGAAGGTGGAAAGGGGCACCCGGCTCAGAACCCCCCAGTCGTGGTTGCCGGCGAGGGCCACGGCCGCTAGGCGCTGGACCCGATCGATGCACGCCACCGGGTCCGGCCCGTAGCCCACCAGGTCCCCCAGGAACCAGAGGGCATCCCAGGCTCCGGCGTCTGCCAGCACCGCCTCCAGCGCCTCGAAGTTCGCGTGGATATCCGAGAGCACCAGGATGCGCATGCGGGCGCCCATCCATCAGGGCGTTGGTATGGCTGTAGTGGGTGGCAGCGAGGGCGTTGGGGTAGGTGGGGCTGGCGTAGGAGAAGGTGTGGCCGTCCGTGTGGGAGTGCCGGTGGGGGTAGGCGTGGCGGTGCTTGCAGGCGTCGGCGTGGGCGAGACGGTTGGGGAAAGGGTGGCCGTCGGGGTATGCGTGGGCGTGGCCGTTGCCGTGGCCGTGGGGGTCGTTGTGGGCGTCGGGGTCGACGTGGCGGTCGCCGTCGCCGTCGGGGTTCGGGAGGGGGTGGGCGTGAAGGTCGGCGTGAACGTCGGCGGGATCCACTGGGTGGGGGTGGGAAGCCGGGTTTCCGTCGGACCGAACGGGAACGTTGGGGTGGGGATCACCACCGGCGTGAGCCCCAGGGGGGTCAGGGTCGGGAACAGCGCTGTGGGGGTGGGGAACTCACCCGCCGGCCGGGCCATGGCCAGCAGCACCCCGCCCAGCACATAGCAGGGCAGGGTCGCCAGGATGATGCTGATGAACACCACATACAGCGTGCGGGTGCGCGGCGGCAGCTGGTCCAGCCAGTTCATCGAAAGACGCTCCGGGCATGGATCTTAGGCACAAATATCTGCCCGAATTGTAATCCAGATCCCGCCTGAAGCAATCCCCGCCTTGTTGGGCGTTGCCCCTGCCCATGCCGCGCATGTGGAGATCTTGCCAGAGTTTTATCGGCATGTTTCAATGGGTTCCACGGCTGGCGCTCTGCGGCCTCTACTCCTAAAAGGAGGCGATGCTGGATGGATGAGCTGGAGGCGCTGCATCAGGAGATACGGAAATGCACGAAGTGTCCCCTGGCGCAGGGGCGAACCCTGGCGGTGCCCGGCGAGGGGCCTCGAAGCGCCCGGGTGATGTTCGTCGGAGAGGCCCCGGGATTCCACGAAGATCGCCAGGGCCGGCCCTTCGTCGGGGCGGCGGGGGCTTTCCTGAACGAGCTGCTGGCCTCCATCGGCCTGAAGCGGGAGGACGTTTACATCACCAACATCATCAAGTGCCGGCCCCCCGGCAACCGGGATCCCTACATGGACGAGATCGAGGCATGCAGCCCGTATCTGGACCGTCAGGTGGAGCTCATCAACCCGAAAGTCATCGTCACCCTGGGGCGATACTCCCTGGCCCACTGGCTGCCCAACGCCAAGATCTCCCAGGTGCATGGGAAACCCATCCGGGTGGGGGATCGGGTGGTGTTTCCCATGTATCATCCCGCCGCCGCCCTCCATCAGCCCGCCCTCAAACGGACTGTGGAGGAGGATTTCCAGAAGCTGGGGGCGTTCCTGGCGGGTCTGTTGAAGGCCGAGGAGGAACAGCCGCCGGAGGAGCCCCGGCAGCTCACATTGTTTTGAGGGAGCCAGACGCTTCTTCTCACATGTCGCAATCTTGACGGTCTATCCGTTCACATGGTATATTCTGAATAGAAGCGGGCCCGTGGTGTAGCCTGGCCTAACACGCCGCCCTGTCAAGGCGGAGATCGCGGGTTCGAATCCCGTCGGGCCCGCTCCAGATCTAACCCCCAGCGGGTGTGCCGAAAGCTTGCCGAAGGGAGGAGCCCTCCCCCGTAGAGCGGGCCGTTCTCGGGGGAGGGCTCCTTATTTTTCCCCAGCCGCCGTGCCCTGAGACGGGTCAGGCGCCGCGAGCCGCTGGGCGTGGTGCGTGCTATCATGGGACCGGGGGGCCCGGAAGAGAGAGGCAACACGCGGATATCCGGCGAGGCGAGTTCGGAGGGCTTCTTCTGGCATCGGGCAAGAGCAGGAGCGGCCGGGCAGAGACCATGGGGCGATGGTCCATGCCAGGCGGCCCGTGCGAGGGAGCCTCCGTCGGATGCAGAGGGGGAGGTGCCATGATGACAGGCAAGGGAACCGTGCGGATCGAGGTGGAAGTGCCGGAGGACCTGGCGCGGCGGCTGGAGGCGTATCGCCCGCGGCTGGTGGAGGTGCTGGAACGGGGACTGGAGGCCCTGGAACGACAGGAGAAGGTGCGGCCCATGACCCGGGAGGAAGTGCTGGAGATCTTGCGACGTTCGCCGCTGATGTATGTTTCAGAGGAATATGCACCAGAGCAAGTACCAGAGCCGCCGGCGGTCAAATTGAAGGGGAAGCCCTTGAGTGAGATCGTTCTCGAGGACCGCTGCTGGTGACCCCCTACGTGTTCTATTATCTGGATACAAGTGCGCTGGTGAAGCGGTATGTGGTTGAGGTGGGTAGCGACTGGGTGAAAGGACTGTATCGCGCGCCCAATCGTTTTCTGGTGACATCGATCATATCGCTGGCAGAGATAGGGGCATCTCTGGCCCGAAAGCGACGCATGGGGGAGATGGGCGAGACGATATATGATCGCTTGTTACAGACGATACGCGAGGAATTTGAGCGTGCGCACGTGGTGATGGGCATCGACCGGGCACTTATGAACCTGGCTGTGGATTTGACCATGCGCCATCCGTTGCGAGGATACGATGCGGTTCACTTGGCCTCGGCACTGCTGATCCCTGCCCAGGCGTCGCCTTTGCATCCCATCTTGGTCACGTTCGTGAGTGCGGACCAGACGTTGCTGGCAGCCGCGGCGGTGGAAGGGCTGGCCGTGGAAGATCCGATGGCCCATCCCTGAGTCGATTGACTTTCCCCTGGGGGTGTAAGTTCCCGCTTCTCGTCACCCTCTCATCACCCGTTCTTCACCCCGTGCGTTCCCGGAATGTTGCAGGGCCGTGCGACCGGCGGCCCCCACGATGGAACCACCTGTCCCAAGGGTCCAGGCCCCATGCCCCGGGATCCGGCGGATGCGCTGGGGCTTCCCCTGCGTGGGGCGGACCCCCACCCCTTCGGTCCGCCCCACCGTGCCCTTCCTCCTGCCCCCGGTTGGAGGTTCCCCGCGCCGGTTGGGTTTGCGGTCTTCCCGGATGCACGCGTTCCGATCAGGCCAGCCGTCGGCGCAAGGCGTAGCCGGCCCCCATCAGCAGGGCACCGAGCAACAGGAGCCCGGCCCACACCGGAACCCCGGCGGATTCCCCGCCGGTCCGCGGCAGCGTGGCCACGATCTCTCCGCAGGCCACGTATACGCTGATCTCCTGAGCGGACTTGTGGACATTGATCGCGAAGGGTTTGGCCAAGAGATCGGTTAATTTCACGTTGACGGTGGTGACGGATCGGCCATCCCGGACAGGGCTCAGGGGGAAAGCCGGTTTGGGATTGAGGTTCGCGCATGTGCCCTCATGGATATGGGCCGGCTGATCCACCCCAGCAGGGCCCGGCTTGATGTTCACCGTCACTTCGGTCTGATCCCCCACCGCCTTGAGAACCGCCGTTCCAGATTGTCCGGAGCCGCTCTGCTCCCGCAGCCGAATCGTGACGGTTTCCTGAGCCGGGGCCGCGGCGACGAGCAGGATCGCAAGCAAAACGCCGAGGCTGAACGGAATCCGCTTCATGGCATCCTCCTGAAAATTGGGATAGAAGATCGGCTATCGCCGTTCTTCGCTCTCAGAGGCCAATGCGCTCAGATAAGCAATCAGATCCGCCACCTGCGCATCCGTCAGGTCTCCCCCGATCGCCGGCATCTGCCCACCCCCTTCCCGGATCTGCTGGGCGATAAACACGGGAGTATGCTGCCGCAGCGCATCCACCAGGATCGGGGCCGGCGGCTCAAAGCCCAGCCCAACCCCCGGCCTTCGCCCGCCATCCAGATGGCAGGATTCACATCGTTCCCGGAAAAGCGCACGCCCTCGCGCGACCGC
>NZ_DAOUCJ010000116.1 GCF_034432235.1 Thermoflexus sp.
CGGGGAGGAGTGCGCCCAGCACGGCAGCCCGAGCCACCACCAGCGGGCGCCGCGCCCACCAGACATGCAGTGTCGAGATGTGCCCGTGGCGGATGGCCTTCTCGCGCCGCGCCTCGGCGGAGAGTTCTCGGAGAGGGAGCAGGGTTTCTATTGTAAGAGCCTGGAAGCCTGAGCGGTCGTCAGGCTTCGCTCCTGCCAGAGGGCATTGAGGCGGACGATGTCATCGTCTGACAGTTGGCGTTGCTTCTCGCCCTTGAACTCCACATCCAAGTTTTCGCCCTGCTGGATGATTTGGCGAAGCCGTTCAGGATTCATCCCCGCGTCACCTCTTTCCAGTCGTATACAACAATTTTAATCACACCCGTGACAGGTTGCGCTTTCAGGTAAGCGGTGGGATTTTGGATGATGTGCAACTTAGGTTCGGTCAGGGCGTTCTCCACCGCGTAGACCCAATAAGCGTCCTGCAGGCGCTCGGCCATCTGCCATTCGTGGGGCGTGAGCTCCAGGGGACCCGTGGTCGTGAAGGCCTTGACCTCGATGTAGCGCGTCCCCTCCGGCCCGTGGGAGACGATGTCGTAGCCGAGGAACTGTGCGCTCACATCCCGGGGCTCGCGCCCCTGCTGGCGCTCATAGTCCATCGCCGCCCGCATGCCGGCCGCCTCCACCCGACGCTTGAGCTCCTCCTCGGGCGGGAGGGGCTGCTCCACCGCGCCCTCCGGCGGCGCTGCCGGCGGGGAGGGCGGTTTGGGCACGATGAGGGCGACGGCCTCCAGCTCTGGCTCCAGGACCAGGATGTCCCGCTCCTTTTCCAGCTCCTCGAGGCGCTTTTTCTTTTCATCCAGGAGTTCTTTCAGGCGCTGCTCCTCCTGGCGGATGGCGGCCTCCATGTCCTCGCCGGCCTCGCGGCGGCGGTGGTAGTCCCAGAGCTTCTCCTGGGATTCCCGGATGAGCTGTGCATAGGAGGCTTCCAGCCAGCGTTTCTTGATGGCGCTCTCCCGCTCGCGCCGCGCCCGAGCTTCCGCCTGCACCGCGCTCAGCTGATCCCGCACGCGCCGCTGGACCCGCTCGCCGGCCTCCCGCAGGATGGCCGGCAGGTCCTCCGGCAGGGGGCTGCCCTTCGGGAGGGGATCCGGCTCCTCCAGCTCCCAGAGCACGCGCGGGTCGACCGTCCGGATCTCGCCGCTGGGGAGATCGTGGAAGAGGGCGATGAGGCGCTCCAGGACCGGCCGGCCATGGCCGTCCTGCAGCCGCGCCCGATACAGCCAGAGGATCCCATGGCGCCCTTTCTCATCCACAAGGATCGCCCGGACCGGACGCTCCCGCGAGAGGAAGTGGTCCGCCAAGGCGTCCAGGAGGGGGTGGCCGGGGGCGAGGAACTCGGCGTCGGCGCGGCGGGCGATCTCCCGTTCGAAGGCCACCCGCAGGCCCCGCGCGAAGGCCTCGTTCAGCAAGCCGTGCTGCTTGAGGAACTCCCGGGGGACGCTGAGGCGGAAGACCTTGGGATGACGCCGGTCCTCGGCGAACTGTCCGCCGACGGTTCGCACGGCCAGGCGGGTGAAGCGCTCGACATCCCAGGGGACAAGCCGCCACAGGAGCGAATCGGCCGCGTCCTTCCGGACGGCGGAGAGATCGATGTGGTGGCCGGCCAGGGCGTTCTCCTCCAGGGTCCGGCGGAACTCCTCCAGGCGCGCCTCCAGATCCACATCGAGGACCCGCTCCAGCTGGGGCTCCTCCCCCTTGAGGATGGCCTGCATGATGAGCTCCTCCAGGCGGACGCCTTCCAGCAGGGCGCCGAGGACGTCGTAGACGGTGTCGCCCAGGCGCTGGCGCATCCGCTCCAGCTTCTCCATGAGGCGCTGGAGCACGTGGCCCTCGCGGGTCTCCGGGTAGAGCATATTGAAGACGTAACAATCCCGCTTCTGACCGTAACGGTGGATGCGCCCCATGCGCTGTTCCAGACGGTTGGGGTTCCAGGGGAGGTCGTAGTTGATCATCAGGCGGCAGAACTGGAGGTTGAGGCCCTCGCCGGCGGCGTCGGTGGCGACCATGACCTGGACCTCATCCCGGAAGCGGCGCTCCTGGTCGATGCGGGCCTGGAGGTTCATCTGGCCGTGGATGATGGCGCAGGGGAAGCCCCACTCCCGGAACCGGCGCTCCAGGGCGCTTAAGGTGTCTTTGAACTCGGTGAAGATCAAGAGCTTCTCGTCGGGGTTGTGGCGGAGGTGCGCTTCCACCACCCGCCGCAGCTCCTGGGCCTTGGCCTCCTCCCCGGCCTTTTCGGCCTCCAGGGCCAGGCGGATGAGCTGGTCCAGCTCCTCCAGCTCTTCCCGCAGCTCCTCCGGCGTTTGGGCGGCGGTGATCCCCTCCAGCCGCTCCTGGAAGCTCTCCCATTCCCCCGCGGTCATCTCCGCCAGATCCTGCGGGGTCTCCTCATCCCACTCCGGCAGCTCCTCTTCCTGCAGGCGGCGCTCCCACTCCCGGAGGAGGATCTGCAGCTTGGCCTTGCGGCGGCGCAGCGACTCCCGCACCGCGAAGAGGCTGGAGGACAGGCGGCGCTGCAGCACGGTGAGGGCCAGGGCCACGTTGCGGCTGCGCCGGTCGGTCTTGCCGGAGACGGCGGCATACCAGCGGCGCACGTAGGCGGTGACCGCCTCATACAAGCGCCTCTCCGTCTCGGTGAGGGAGACGCCGATGCTTTTGACCTCCCGCCGGCGGAAGAGAGGTCTTCCTTCCAGATCCGTGACCTGCTCTTTGGTGCGGCGCAACACGAAAGGAAGCCCTTCGGACCGGGCGGCCTGCTTGAGCTGCTCCGGATCGGCGAAGAGGCGGGGCTCCAGGAGGCTCAGCAGCAGGAAGTAGGCGTGGTCATCGCCTTTATGGGGCGTGGCGGTGAGGAAGAGCATGTGGGTGGTCCGGGCGGCCAGGGCCTCGCCCAGCTGGTAGCGCTTGGTCTTGTCGATCTTCTGCCCGTAGCGGGTGGCGGAGAACTTGTGCGCCTCGTCCACGATCACCAGGTCCCAGCGCTGGCGGGCCAGGACCTCCCGGACATCCTCCCGTCGGGCCAGGTCCATGGAGACCAGCACCTGGGGGTTGCGGTCGAAAAAGTCGGTGGAGTAGAGGCTGTTCAGGATATCACGGCGCAGGGGGACGAAGTCCTCGCGGAACCAATCCTTCATCTCCCGCTGCCACTGATCCTGCAGGTGGGCGGGCACCACCAGGAGGGTGCGGTGGACCACCCCACGGGCCTTGAGCTCTTTGAGCACGAGGCCCGCCATGATGGTCTTGCCCAGGCCGGGGTCGTCCGCCAGGAGGAAGCGGATGCGGGACATCGGGAGGATGTGGCGGTAAACGGCGTCCACCTGATGGGGCAGGAGGTCCACCTGGGTGACGCTGACGGCGTAGTGGGGGTCGAAGGCATGGGCCAAGCGCATGCGAAGGGCCTCGGCGAAGAGCAGGAAAACGTCGCGGGGGATGGCGCCGGAGGCGAAATCCTCCCAGAGGGCGGGGATCCGGCGCACCCGACGGGCGAGCTCCTCCCGGCCCAGGACCAGTATCTCCGCCCGCCTGGAGGGGTAGAAAACGACTCCTACCACCAGGTGGGCCCCCTCGTCTTCGAGCCTGAAGATCTCGGCCTCCTCGGGGAAGGGCTCGATCCGCACGCGATCGCCGACGCGAAGCTCCATGGTCCCTCCGGGCCAGCGGGGCGATCCGGCGGGGCTGCTGGGCCGGCGCCCCTTCGAGCTTCGAAGGCAGGCGTTTCCCCTTTTTCAGGCGCCCCTCCGCCCCGCGCTGCCGCCTCGCCGGTCCAGCCACCGGGCGAGGCGCTTTTCGGTTGGAAGCCATGGTAAATTCAGCGAGCTCCGGTAGCAAGGTCCCTCGGGCCGCTACCCGGATCCGCACCGCCCTTTCCACACGATCTCCCCCAGCCGCTCCGGCGGATAGAGGAGAACGGCCGCTTTCTCCCGGAGGTGGCGTGCGGATTTCTTTCGGCTCTCCAGATACCCGGAAAGCGCCTGCGCTGGATCCTCGCCTGAAGAGATCTCCAGGGAGCGCCCCAGCACGTCCACCCGCCGCCCGAGGCCCCAAAACCCTGGCGTCCGGCCGAACCGCGAGGGACCAAAGTCACGCCGGGCATGCCAGCGATAAGGAAAAGGCTGGCCGGGGATCTCCGCGAAGAAGAGCCAGACGTCGAAGTCTTTCACCCCCGCCCATCCAGGTCGTGGCAGGCCGCCCCCTGACATAGCGCGATGGCCACCAGGCGCTCCCAATACGCCGCCCACCGCGGCTGATGCCGGATGAGATCCTCCAGGGCCCTTCAGGCGATCTCCGCCTCCGGCAGCCCCTTCAGGAAATCCCGGATGGGCATCACCCGGCCCCTCCGGCGGCACGGATAGACCTCGGCCGGGAAGCCGTCCTCGCCCCGATAGACCAGGAGGGCCGGCACCTCCCGGCCGAAATCAGGCCCATATCCGCGCCGGCGGGAGCCAAAGATCCTGCGAATCTCAAAGCGGCCCCTCACCGCCGCCATAGCAGCCTGCTCGTAGAGCGCCCTCCGCTCCGCCTCGCCCCGCCTCGAAAGATCCACCTCCTCCACCTCGATCCCATGCTGTCGGGCCCGCTCCAGCAGGCCCGGAACTTCCTCCAGGCCCGCGTTCGCCTCTCCCGAAAATGGAACGGCCTCCGAGGAGAAGCAGTAGACCAACCGGCGGATCGGATCCGGACGCTTCGCGTCCATTTCCCCCTCCTCTCACCGCTCACACCCGATCCCGTCCTTATCCCCATCGAAGCGATGCGGATCCCCGTAGCGATGGTCCACCGGGAAGTTGCGGACCCCTGTGTCTTGCGAGGATGCGAGGATAGCCCAGCGCCTGTCATCGCCGGATCAGAATATGAAGATCCCTCCATCCATATCCCAGCTGCCGAAGTCGGGCCCCTCCGATTTCCATCCAACCCGTTCGAACGAGTTCGCCGCCCAATTGCTCGTAGAACCGGCGGGCCGGGTTCGCTTCGAGCACCCAGACCAGGAGCGTATCGATGCCATCTCGGAGAAGTTCCCTTGCGCATATGCTCATCAACCGCCGATCGATGCCCTGTCGTTGATGCTCAGGCAGCACATAGATCGCGTAGACCTCCCCCCGGTATACCTCATCTCCAGTGCGCTCGGGGCCCGCGGCAGCGAAGCCCACGATCTGCGCCTGATCTTCCGCTACCAGAATGAACTGGCCGGGCGCCGGATGCGCCAGCGTCCGTCGCCAGCGGGGAGCATCCTCCTCCGGGGAGAGCTGGGCCAGGTATTCCGCGGGGACGATCCCGGCATACTGCGCCTTCCACGTGATCACCCGAACTCGCGCGATCCCCAGCGCGTCCTCGGGGACAGCCCTCCGAATGCGGACCCGTGAGCGATTGGCCTGCTCCATCCAAGTCCTCCATTTTTGAGGAGATGCGCGGCCTGGCCGGGGCGAACCTCGAATTCTCCAATGCAGGGGGTTCGATCCGCATCGACCTGCCCCTGACCGGTCCCAGACTTACCTCCCTGGGAATGGGGAACCGCTTGGGGCGTTTGGGGGCCGAGACGAAACGGTGCGCGTGTATTTGTTCGGCAACAGGGCGGCTATGGGGACGGCTTCCTCTCCGTGTTTCCCCGGGACGATGACCATTGCTGCGGGGGCGTAATCGGATATCAGCTCGCGGCACATCCCGCACGGAGGCACAACCTCTCCATGGCGATTCACCGCCACGATGGACTCGATGTCTGTATCGCCCGCAGCCGCCGCCATGCCGATGGCGATCGCTTCGGCGCAAACGGCGATACGGCCCACGGTGGCCTCCAGATGGACCGCCGAGAAGATCTTCCCCGAGCGCGTCCGCAACGCACAGCCGACGTGATGCCGCCCTTGTTGAAAGCGCAGCGCGATGATCCGCCGCGCTGCTTCGATCAAAGCCCGGTCATCCTCGGATAGCGGCGTGGCCACCAGAACCTCCTCTGAAATGCCCTAAGACAAACACGAAAGGGCAGGACATCCACCAGCCCATGGAGTCTTCATGCTCCAACGCTCGGCCGGATGCCCTGCCCCTGGGATCCCTGGAGCCGTCAGGCGGTCCGCTGCCCTGGGGCCTTAGGGTCGTCCTCTTCGGAATGTCCCAGCCATGACGTCCCTGCCTCCGCTGGATCAGCGGCCTCGACCCACGAACATCCCATACAAGAACAGCACCACCAACGCGCCCACGATCGCGAGGGCCAGGCTGCGCAGATCAAACCCGCTGATGCCTCCGAAGCCCAGCAGGGTGCCAATGAACCCCCCGACCACCGCTCCTACAATGCCCAGCACAATGGTCAGGATAATCCCTCCGCCTTGCCGGCCAGGCATAATGAACTTCGCCAAAGCGCCAGCAATCAGACCGAAGACGATCCACAATAGAATTCCCATGGGGCACTTCCTAAATTGGTTTTTTCACACACAATATATTTTAATTTTCTGAATTTGTCAAGCAATCCCAAAGCGGGGAAACGGGACGCCTGGCCCTTCCGAGCTGCAGAGCGGGCGACGGGACTCGAACCCGCGGCCTCCTCCATGGCAGGGAGGCGCTCTACCGTCTGAGCTACGCCCGCACGAGCGGAGGGGGCGGGATTCGAACCCGCGGTGAGCCTTCCGAGGCCCACAGGTGATTTCGAGTCACCCGCCTTCGTCCACTCGGCCACCCCTCCACGTATGAATTATACCTCAGACCGCAGCGTGGGAACGCCACCCCGCATCCGTTCGGCCCCGGAGGGGCTCTGAAGGGTTCCCGCATCCCGGAGGCCGGCCAGGGCTTTCTAAGGGGGGTACCCCCCCACCTTCTCCCTCCACCTCCTATCTGGATTCGAAAAGCCCTGGCGCCCGGCGCCGGAAGATTGACGAAACCCGGTTTTGCGGATACGATTAGAAGGGTGGATGTTCAGGGTCGTTCCATATCCATGGTTCGGGATGGGGCCGCCGGATGCCCGCTGGGGCGCTGGCGGCCTTTTTGTTTGAGGACATCCCGGGCTGGGCTCGGATCTTAGGGCCCTTTGGGTCACGAAGGAAAAGGGATAAAAATAAATCGAATCGCAATCTGAATCAGGAGACCGGTTCAATGGCACAGGTTTTACGGATTGTCCCCCTGGGGGGGCTCGGCGAGATCGGCAAAAATATGATGGCCATCGAATATGGCCGCAACATCCTGATCATCGACGCCGGGATCATGTTCCCGGAGAACGATATGCTGGGGGTGGATTTCATCATCCCCGACTGGCAATATCTTCGGGACAAAAAGGCCTGGGTGCGGGCGATCGTGGTCACCCACGGCCATGAGGACCACATCGGGGCCCTCCCCTTCCTGATCCGCGAGATCCCGGCGCCGGTCTACGCCACGCCCCTCACCCGGGGGTTGATCGAGGTCAAGCTCAAGCAGGCAAAGGTCACCGAGGGCGTCACCCTCCACACGGTCCAGGCCGGTGACCGCCTGACCATCGGGCCGTTCACGGTGGAGCTGTTCCGGGTCTGCCACAGCATCCCCGATGGGGTGGGGCTGGGGATCACCACCCCGGCGGGCCTGATCGTCCACACCGGCGACTTTAAGTTCGACCAGACCCCGGTGGATGGCAAGCCGACGGATTTCGCAACCCTCGCGGAGTTCAGCAAGCGGGGGGTCCTGGCTCTGCTCTCCGACAGCACCAACGCGGATCGACCCGGGTGGACCCCATCGGAGCGGGTGATCGATGCGGCCTTCGACGCGGTCTTCCGCCAGGCGAAGGGCCGCATCATCGTCGCCACCTTTGCCTCGCTGATCTCCCGCTTCCAGCAGGTGATCCAGGCGGCCCTCCGCCACGGCCGCAAGGTGGCCTTCGCCGGGACCAGCATCCTGGAGAACGTGAAGATCGCCCAGAAGCTCGGCTACCTGGAGATCCCGCCCGGGGTCATGATCCGCCTGGACGAGGTGGATCGCTATTCGCCGCACCAGGTGGTGATCGTCACCACCGGCGCCCAGGGGGAGCCCTCTTCGGTCCTGGCCCGCATGGCGGTCGGCCAGCATCCCCAGCTCCGGATCGTCCCGGGCGACACGGTGATCCTGTCGGCCCACCCGATCCCGGGCAACGAAGAGATGGTGCATCGGACCATCAACCGCCTCTTCCAGCGGGGGGCCGATGTGCTGTATGATCCTATCGCCCCGGTCCACGTCTCGGGCCACGCCAGCCAGGAGGAGCTCAAGCTGATGATCAACCTGGTCCGGCCCCAGTATTTCATCCCCATCCACGGGGAGATCCGTCACCTCAAGGCCCATGCCCGCCTGGCGATGGAGCTGGGCATCCCGGCGGAGCGCATCTTCACGGTGGAAAACGGCTGGGTGATCGAGTTCCGGGACGGCCAGGGGCGGGTGGTGGAGCGGGTGCCGGGCGGCTATGTGTTCGTGGACGGGGCGCTGGTCGGGGATATCGGCCCGGAGGTGCTGCGGGAGCGGGAGGTGCTTTCCCGGGAGGGATTCGTGGTGGCCATCGTGCGGCGGGATCCGAAGACGGGCCGGCTCATCGGACGGCCGGAGCTGATCACCCGCGGCTTCACCTTCGCCCGCGAGGCGGAGGAGCTGCTGGCCGGCGCTGAGGAGCTGATCATCGAGACGGTGCGCTCGGCGAACGGGGAGGGGAAGTCCCGTCAGGCCCTGGCCCACCGCATCCAGAACGCCCTGGCGGATTATCTCTACCGCCACACCCGCCGCCGGCCGATGATCATCCCGGTGGTGACGGAGTGAAGGCGCAGCGAAGCGCCCGTCCCGAGGGAGAAACCGTGCGGATCGATGTGGTGACTCTGTTTCCGGAATATTTCGAGAGCCCCCTGCGGGTGAGCATCCTGAAGCGGGCGCAGGAGACGGGCCGCGTTCAGATCGAGGTGTATTCCCTGCGGGCCTTCGGGCTGGGGCGCCACCGCGTGACCGACGACACCCCCTACGGGGGCGGCGGGGGGATGGTCATGCGGCCGGAGCCGATTTTCGACGCGGTGGAGCACATCCTCTCGGATGCCCCGCCCGACGCGCGGGAGGAGATCCCCATCATCCTCCTGGATCCCGCAGGGCGCCGCTTCACCCAGGAAGTGGCCTGGGAGCTTTCCCGCTACCCCCGGCTGGTGCTGATCTGCGGGCATTACGAAGGCGTGGATGAGCGGGTGCGGGAGCACCTGGTCACGGATGAGATCTCCATCGGGGATTTCATCCTGACCGGTGGGGAACCAGCCGCCCTGGTGATCATCGATGCAGTGGTCCGCCTGCTGCCCGGGGTGCTGGGGGATCCAGAGGCCCCTCGCCACGATTCCTTCGCGGAAAGCCTGCTGGAACACCCCCACTACACCCGCCCCGCGGTCTACCGCGGGTGGGAGGTCCCCGAGATCCTGCGCTCCGGCCACCATGCGGCCATCGCCCGCTGGCGGCGGATGCAATCCCTGCGGCGCACCTGGGAGCGGCGCCCGGACCTTCTCCTGCGGGCGACGCTGACGGACGAGGAGCGGGCCTGGATCGCCCGATGGGAAGCGGAACGCCGCGCGCTCCTGAAGCCGCTCCTGGAAGGGGAAACCGGGCCGGCGGGGGGATGAATCGATGAGAAGAGGATAGGGAAGCGGCTGCTCTCCCGGAAGCCCAACGGCATCTGTCCAGAGCGGACGGTGGATGATGAAGCGGCCAGCCCGAGCTGGAGAGTTCTGGGTTCGAGAGGAGACCCGCCGCCAGCGTCTGCAGGCGCTGGCCGGGCTCCCGCGCCTCCCCTACGCCGTTGCGGCCTTCAGCCTGGGGGAGGGGGACAAAACCGTGGGATTGATCTGCCGAAACGCAGTGGCATGGGGCGCGGAGCGCCTGCTGGTGATCGGCTCCCCGCTCTGGGAGCGCGCCACAGCCTGCGCCACCGACGCCTTCATCCGGATCGAACATTTCCCCTCGGTCGCCGATTTCCTGATGTGGATGGAAAGCGGGGCATGCCCCTACGAGCCGGTGATCGCGGAAAAGACCCCTTCTTCCATTCCTCTACAGGCTTTCTCATTCCCCCCTCGCATGCTCCTGATCCTGGGGCATCCTTCCTTCGGGGTTCCCAACTCCCTGCTCTGGCGGGCGCCTCAGGTCCATATCGAGACGGCCCTCCCAGTCCCCAGCCTGAACGTCGCCGTCGCCGCTGGCATCCTGCTGTATCATTACTGGCAACAGGTATGGGGAGGGAACCCCCTCTACCGTTCCGACGGGTGATGGGACCGCCTCCGGAAGCAGCGGGATAGCCCCTGGCCATTCGCCCATTCCGATGGGAGCTCAACCACCCCGTGGGCGTGCAGCGAAACCACTCGCCCCACCCCGACCGAGCTTTCTGGCTTATAATCAAAAGCACTGGATCTTAAGATATTGGAGGAGCCCAATTCGATGACCCCCTTATCGAGAGGTTCGGCCCGCGGGGCGGGGATCCGGCGTGGGATGGCGG
>NZ_DAOUCJ010000117.1 GCF_034432235.1 Thermoflexus sp.
GCTCCCTGGCCCCCTTTTTTAACACGCGTCGGATGATGAAGGAATATCTCCACGAGATGTATCTTCCCGCCATGGAAGCGGCCCGCCGCCGGACGGCCATCCCCCGGGAGCCGGTTCTTTAATGCGGCAACCGCAGATCGTTGAGCGGAGCCTCCCTGTTCCCCGCGGGGCAACGGCAAGCCGTTGCCCTACTTCGGGCCGTCCAGCCCCCTGGCGGATAAAATTTAAAAAAACAAAAAAATTTAAAAAAACAACTTTTCTTGGGAGTTGCACCCATGAGCGCGTTACGTTGGCTGGTCCGCCTCCGAGGGGCGCTCTTCCTGGCGCTGAGCCTGCTGGCCGCCTGTCTCCCCGGCGCGGCCTCCCCTTCCCGCTCTATGCCTTCCCCCTCCGACTGGATCTGCGAATCCCCTCCCCCATGGCCCAGCTCCCCATGTCTCCGCCTCGAAGAATCTCCTCAGGTGGGTCACCCCTTTCACCTCACCCTCCTTGTGTTCTACTCCCTTCCCCCTTCCGCCCCTCCTCACGTCCTCATCCTCCATCTCCCGGCCGTCCTGCAGGTTCTGGCCGTTGAAACCTCCCTCCCTTACCGCCTGGAAACCGACACCGTCCACCTGGTGGATCCGGCGGAGCTCCTGACCCCTTATACCGGCGAAGGTCACTTCACCGCCCCGGGCACCCGCCTTCGTTTCGTCCTCGAAGGCCAGGGCCGACAGTCGCTGTTCCATCCCCTCCACCGGGAGGAAGAGCGCGGCGAGGTCATCCGCCTCACCCTCCAGCTCCAGTATCCCGGGGAATGGCAGATCAACGCCCTGCAACAGGAAGAACCTTATGACTTCAAACACTACCGCGGGCATCTCGTCCTCCTGGGCTGGAGCACTGAAGCTCAAGCCTACTGGACCGATTACGACACCGCCTTTAGGCGGGCGTGGAACCTGAAGAGCCAGCAATGCGGCGGCGTCCGCCCCTGCACCCTTCGCTTTCCCTATGATCCCTATCGGTTTGCCCTTGGGGTGCCGCCGGAGGCGCCGGGCCGTTCCCTGCGGGAGCGCCCCACCACCTTCTGCTCCTCCTATCAACGCCCGGGCACCTGCACCGATTATGGCCTGCCGGAGGTCTCTCCGGAGGACTTCCAGCCGGAGGAGTCTCCCCCTCCGGTTTCTCCGTCGGCTTCCTCCCCTCCTTCGCCTGCCGCTCCTGCCCGATGGCTGGACCTCTCCGGTCGGATCCATTACCGGGATCCCCTCACCGGCGCTCTGCTGCCGGCTCGGGGGGTGCGGGTGGAGCTGTGGAACGAGCCGGAGCCCTCCCCTCATCCCTGCCTGGAGCCGCCCAGACCCATTCCCTGACCGCCCCGCGTGCCGCCCCCGACTCCGCCCCCCGCGTGCCGCCGCGCCCGGCTGGACGTCACCTACACAAGCGAGGACGGCTCCTATTCGTTCAGCGTTCCCACCGCCTTTCCCCTCCGCCTTGTCCTGCGGGTTTACGCCCGGGACGATCGGCGGGTCGCGGTTCGGGATCCCATCTGGGGACCCTATGTTCACAAGACTGAGCCGGTGGAGCTGAGTCCTGGGGCGCATCGTCTGGATGTTGTGATTGAGGATGAGGATCTGGCCAAGGCCTTTTTCATTTATGACACGCTGACGCGGCGGGGCTGGGAGGAGCTGATGCGGCGGGTGGGGTGGGCTCC
>NZ_DAOUCJ010000118.1 GCF_034432235.1 Thermoflexus sp.
TCAAGAAGCTGGCAGGGATCCCCGGGGTGATTTCGGTGGTCTCCACGGAGTCCTATCAACCGGTGGAGGCTCCTTGGGATGACGAGGCGAAGCCTCAGCGGGAGCGTCTGAGCGCGAAGGAGATCCGCGCTCTGCTGCAGGAGGGCGGCAAGAGCCTGTTGTTCCAGAAGCTCCGGGAGCTCCGACAGCCGCGCCCCATGCGGCCGCAGCCGGGGAAACCCGATCGTGTCCGGCCGGAGGGGGCCCTCCCATCCGCCGCGCCCGAATCCGGGATCCAGCCGGCCACCGTGAAAGTGAAGGACATCCATGGCGCCTCCGCGGCCTGGGCCAAGGGCTACACCGGTGCCGGGGTGGTGGTGGCCGTGGTGGACACCGGTGTGGATTTCGGCCACCCGGACCTCCAGGGCACCCAGGCTCGTATTCCCTCGGGCCCCTATGCCGGCTGGCCTTTCGCGTATAACACCCTCTCCGGCGCCTTCTATGCGCTGGACCCCACCCTTACAATCGGCCCGGATAACTACTGGGATCTGGTGACTCTGACCTGGTTCGCCCACACCCTGCCGATCACTGGAGCCACCTGCACGACCCTCACCTGCACGGCGGCCCTCACCCTCGATTTCACCAATGTGCCGACTTCAACTCTTTCCTTCATCTGGCCGAATCGCTCCAAGAGCAACCAGTATTACTACACGGTGCACCCGGATCTCCACCATCTGGTCGCCGGTAACCTCTTGGGCCTGGGATACGCAGCCACCATCGGCGCCCCCGCCGTCGTCATCGTCGCCGATGAGACAATCGCGGGTGTCTATGACACAGTCTACGTAGACGTGGACTTCGATAGGGATCTCACCGATGAGAAGCCGATGCGCAAGGGCAGCGAGCTGGCGGGGGCCGATCTGTTCAACGCCGCCGGGAATCCCGGAACGGACGGGGTCTGGGATCTCTCCGCCGGGATGCTGACCTGGATCGCCGACGGCGTCAACCCACCGCCGGGCGTCTCCGCGCTGTATCCCGGTGTTGCGGTGCCCCCCGCCGGGCGCCTGATCGCTTTTGTCGGAGATGAAGAGGGCCACGGCACCAATGTGGCAGGCGACATCGCCGCCCAGGGCGTGATCACCGACCCCGAATGGGTTGGGCCCATCAACCCGATCTTCGCAGGCGCGGCGAACGTCGGCGGCGCCGGCGGGCCGGTGCTCGCGGGCATGGCCCCGAAGGCCAAGGTGGCCGCTTTCCAGAACGGCTTTAACCTGCCCTTTGACTCCTGGGCCCTGGCCGCCCTGGGCTTCGATGGCATTCCCAACAGCGGCGATGAGGCTCAGATCGTGAACAACTCCTGGGGCGCCAGCCCCACCATCAACGACGGCTGGGACGCCACTTCCCGCTTCGCCCACTGGCTGAACAACTACTTCGCGCCCAGCACGGCCTTCCTGGTGGCCACGGGCAACGGCGGCCACGGCTACGGCACCGTCACCGAGCCCGACGGCGGCTCCATCATCGATGTGGGCGCCAGCACCTCCTACGGTTCCCTGGCTTACTTTGAGCTTGTGAACCCGGACCAGTTCACCTACGGCGATGTGCAGCCCTGGTCCAACCGTGGTCCTACCACCCTGGGGGACGTGGCGCCGGATGTGGTGGCGGTGGGCGCCTGGGGCACCGGCGCCAACCCGCTGAACCTCTCGCTGAACCTCTCGCTGAACCTCTATTTCGGCAATGGCCAAGCGGCCTATGATATCTTCGGCGGGACCTCCATGGCCACCCCCATCGCGTCAGGGAACCTGGCCCTGGTCTACCACGCCTTCCGCGCCAAACATGGCCGCTGGCCGACATGGCAGGAGGCGAAGGCCATCTTCCTCAACGGCGCCCACGACCTGGGCTACGATGTCCTCACCCAGGGGTCGGGCAACGTGGATGCGAACCGGGCCACCGACATCGCCGCCGGGATGAACTACGGCTACTGGGTGGAGCCGGCCCAGTGGAACCCGGGCAGCTACCGGGGCGTGGAATATCCATCCTTCCCCGCCATCATGCTGCCTGGCCAGTCCGCTGTGAAGACGTTTACGATCCACAACCCCACCAGCGTGCCCTTCTCGGTGAACTTGCAGGATGTCACCCTCCAGAAGGTCGCCGAGATCACTTTCACCCTCTCCTTCCCATCCTTTGATCCATCCCCCTTCACCCGCCCGACCTGGGTGACGGATATCACCCCGCTCCTCAACACCTACGACCCCGACCTGGTGCGGGCACAGGTGGTCTTCCCTTACCGCGTGTTTGATAAGAACGGGGATTACAGCTACGACAATCGTTGGCGAGCCTTCTTCTACGACTGGAAGGACTTGAACGGCAACGGCAAGTTGTGGACAGACATCAACAGCAATGGCTACATTGATTCCTGGTCCGAAATTGACCGCGTGCCTTGTCCGCCTCCTCTAAACTCCCTGTATTGCTACGAATATAACCGCTTCACATATAGCTACCCCAGCGGCACCTACCTGGAAGCCAGCCTGGGCCGGGATAGCCTCTCCCGACGCCACGACGGGGTCTTCTTCGGCGTCCAGCGCCGCACCGGCAGTGACCCGATCACCCTGCAGGTCCGCCTCACTTTCTACAAGAAAGCGGACTGGGGCTGGCTGAGCCTCTCCGCCTCCAGCGTGAGCCTGCCGGCGAGCGGAGATGCCACCTTCCAGGCCACCCTGTCCGTGCCCTCCACAGCGCGGCCCGGCGTCTACGAGGGGGCTATCGAGGTGAGCCACGGCCCGCACAAGCACGTGATCCCGGTGGTGGTGCACGTGGCCGCCAGCGGGCCCACCTTCGACTTCGGAGCTGCCTCCCTGACCGAGCCCATCGGCAACCCGCCTTACGACAACGGCCACCTCTTCGGAGGCTTCGATTGGTCCTGGCGTTATGAGGCCGGCGATTGGCGGCTCTATTACTTCGACATCCCCAATGGCACCGCCGCCCCGGGCAAGGCGATGATCGTGGATACCCGCTGGGTCACAACCCCCACCGACGTGGACACCTGGATCTTCGGCCGCGCCACGGACTTCTACTCCACCCTGGATCCCACCTTCTTCGGCCCGCAGAGTGTCGAGCAGGTGGGTGGAAGCAATGACACCTACATTGGCAGCGGCCGCTTCGTCTTCAACACCGCCACCGGCGGCCCGCGGGAGATCGTGGCCGGTGAGATCCGGGACGGCCTGGGCTTCCTGGCGCTGCATAACGTCCTCTACGCCGGCACCCAGCTCGGCGAGCCCCTCGTCGGGGCCGCCTACGCGGTCCAGGCGCTCCCGTTCCCGGTGGTGATCACCACGCCGGTCACCTTCGGGAGCTGGACCCAGACCTTCTCCACCACCCGCACGATCCCTGAGGGCATCCAGGTCCTGGCCTTCGGCCTGAGCCAGCCCACAGTGCTCCTCAACCAGACGGCTGTCCAGGATAATCCCAACAACCCGTGCACGGCCAGCTGGGTGATCTCGCAGACCATCAGCAACGGCGGGCTGCTGGAGGTGACCACCGCCAGCGGGGTGGCTGGACTCGACATCGACCTGTATGTCTACAAGGACGATGGCGACGGGGTTTTCGAGTGCGGCACCCAGGACGCCCTGGTGGCTTCTTCCACTACGCCCACGGCGTTCGAGCGGGTCCGCCTGACCCGGCCGCCGGACGGCCGCTACTGGATCACGGTCCACGGCTGGAACGTGCCCGGCGGAAGCCAGCCTTTCAACATCACCATCAACGCGATCCAGGGCACGGATCTCATCGTCAGCGGTGTGCCGTCCGGGCCGATCGCCGCAGGCAGCCCGGTGTCCTTCCAGGTGAAGTTCTCAAAACCTGTCACTCCGCCGGCCACTTATTACGGCCTGCTCTTCATCGGCCCGGCCCCCGCTCCCACGGCGTTGCAGGTTCCGGTCATCGTCCACTTCGTTCCCACCGCGGCGACCATCTATCTGCCGCTGGTGATGAAGAACACCGGGCCATAATCCGGGCCTTTCTCCATCCGCGACCAGGCGGCGCACCCCAAAGGGTGCGCCGCCTGCATTTCGGAAGATCGCCACACGAGACCTCTGGGATGGAAGCGACTCCCCCATCCTGCATCTTACCGGCGAAGAACCCCCACCCCCTTGACAAATTCTTCCCTTTTGAATAAAATGGGGGTGAAAACGTTTTCCCGAACATGTTCACAGGTATAATATATCAAAACAAAATAAACCTCCTGTTATTTTTCATTAAATGAATATTTTGTTGAATAATATCGACATTAATTTTATTTCGTTTAAAATGTCTCGGCCGACTTTGAAAGCGATTGCAAAACGAGCGGGGGTTTCGGTCGCGACGGTATCGCGGGCGCTGAGTGGACGGGGACGGGTGGAGGAGGCGACCCGGGAGCGGATCCTGCGGATCGCGGAGGAGCTGGGGTATGCCCCGGATATGGCGGCCCGTAGCCTGGTGCTGCGCCGCACGGAAAACATCGGCTTCCTCATCCATGCCCTCCAATCCCTTTCCCCTCACACTTTCTACGGCGAGATCCTGACAGCGGTGGAGCGCGAACTGCGCCGCCATCGCTATCATCTCCACTTTGCTACCGTGGAGGATGAGGCGCTCCCTGCCCTGATCAAGGAGAACCGTGTCGATGGCCTGCTCTTGGTCGGCTGCGATCTGCCAGCCTCCCTGATCCAGACATTGAAAGAGCGCCGCTTCCCACTGGTGCTGGTCGATAACCACATGCCCGGGGTAGACAGTGTCTTCACCGACAACATCGGTGGTGCCTTCCAGGCCACGACACATCTAATCCGCCTGGGACATCGTCGAATCGCTTTCATCACAGAGACCATGGATAACCTGAGCTTTCGGGAGCGGTTTGAAGGCTACCGCCAAGCGCTTGAAGCCCATGGCATATCTTTCGACCCCGCACTGGTGGCAGAGGGAGAGCGAGGCCTCGAAGGAGGGTTCCTGGCAACGCGAACCCTTCTACAGCGAGCCAGGCCCACCGCCCTTATCGCGGCCAACGATCCCACCGCTGCCAGCGCCATACGGGCCATCCGAGCGCATGGCCTGCGGATCCCCGAAGATATCGCCGTGGTGGGCTTCGACGATGATCCCCTCGCTGCGCACACCGACCCCCCCCTCACCACCATGCGGGTCTTTCGATCCAAAATGGCCGTCCTGGCTGTGGCGCGGCTGCTCGATCTGATGAAGAACCCGGAGCAGCCTGCCATTCATGTCCGCATCGAAACCCAGTTGGTCGTGCGTGAGTCCTGTGGAGGCTCTCTCACCCCATCCTGAGGAGAGGAGGTCTGCCATGTCCCGAGGGTCCAGTATGACGATGGCATGGGTTTTCGCCCTCACAGCGCTGGCCGTATTGCTGAGCGCCTGCGCGCCCACCCCCACGCCATCCCCCGGGCCAGCCGCTTCCCCTACCCCCGTTGTGATCGAAAAAGTCGTCACCCCCACCCCTGCCCCACGTCCGAAGGAATTCGTGCTGGGCACCGCGTGGGAGGTCCCGCCTGCCTATCACGGCAACCCCTTCGCCTCCGGCGGGGTCGGTGGGGCATGGTGGTTCGTTTTCCAACCCCTCTTGATCTATGTCCCCGCTACCGGCGAGGCGATCCCCAGCCTGGCGGAATCTTTCCAGGAAGCCCCGGACCGGATCACTTTCCGGTTGCGCCAGACCGGCTGGTCGGATGGAACGCCCTTCACCAGCAAAGATGTGTGGGCCTCCTTCGTCCTGATGAAGTTGATGTGGAACTGGCCAGGCGAGGTCGACCGGGTGGAGACGCCCGACGATCGGACGGCGGTCATCGTATGGAAGCAACCGCTGGCGAACCCCAGGGCCCTGATCAGCAGCGCCCCCATCCTGGTCAACGCATCGGCTTACGGGAAGTTCGCCGAGGAAGCCGCCAAATGGCTGGGCCAGACCGGCCCGGAGGCCGAGGGAGCCCTGAACAAGGTTCGTCAGGAGCTCTCTAACTTCAAGCCGGAGAAGCCCATCGCCATCGGCCCCTTCCAGGTGGAGACCGTCAGCGCCTCGGAAATGATCTTGTCGAAGAACCCACACCATTACGCCGCAAGCAAGATCCAGATCGATCGCATCCGCTTCCTGCGCTGGACCTCGAACGAGGTGATGTGGGCGTTCCACCTGGCCGGGGAGCTGGACGCCAGCCACGCGGCTGCCCCGAAGGACGTCGCAGATCAGATCCTGCAGCGGCAGCCGAAAACGCGACTCCACCTGGTCACGGACCTGTCGGAGTTCGCCCTGCTCTTCAATCTGCGCAAGGCGCCTTTCAACGATGTCCGCTTCCGCAAGGCCATAGCCTATTTGATCGATCGCGACAAGGTGCGGGAGGTGGCCTATTACGCCGGGCTCACTTCCGCTCCCTACTCCCACGGCGTCCTGAAGTCCTTCGAGGAGCAATGGCTGGGGAAGGATTTCCTGAGCACCCTCAGTGCCTACGCTCCTGACCCGGCGAAGGCGGAGGCGCTGCTCAAAGAGCTGGGCTGGACGAAGGGCCCAGACGGTAAATGGCGGGATCCCGCGGGCCGAACCCCTGAGTTTGAGATCCTGGCTCAGGCTGGAGCCACCGATTGGACCCTGGCCGCCGAGGCGATCGCTACCCAGCTGAACCAGCATGGCTTCCGAGTGCGGACCCGCACCGTCGAGCCCGGCGTGTATCCCACGACGCTCCGGGGCGGCCAGTTCGACATGGCGATCCAGTTCGGCAGCGCCTGGTGGGGCACGGCCCACCCGCTGACCGGATACTATCGCCTCTATCAGGGAGAGGCGGCAGAATTCACCGGGGCGAAGGATCTGATGACCACTGCGAAGGGACCCCAGGGAGAGGACGTGAACATCGCCCAGGCGCTGGATAGCCTGTCGAAGGAGCCGAACTCGGAACGCCAGAAGACCATCGTTCGCCAGCTGGCCTGGATCACCAACGAGAACCTTCCGGTCCTCAGCCTGCTGGAAAAGCGTCTGATGATCTTCCACGTCGACGGCGTGCGCGTGACCGGCTGGCCGGCCGAGAATGATCCGCTGTGGACAGTGGCTCCCGGCGCGATCGAGCGGTTCTATGCCCACCTGCTCATCGAGGGTATCTTGAAGCCGGCCCCATAGCTGGACAATCCCAAAGGGAGCTCTTGGAGTGCGGTGCCTGGGCACCGCCCTTGCACTGCGCTGCGCCGCAAAAGGGATAGGCCGGGCGCTCTCATGCCCGGCCTATCCCCTGAATGTTTTCATGGGTTGTTTCTTTTCATCAAGGCCGACTGGCGAAGGATGAATAGTGGAAAGGGGCAGAACGCAGATGCGGTGGGTCCGACGGGTGCTTCTGGCAGCATTGACCATCTGGCTGGTCGCCAGCATCACTTTTGTCGTAGTCGAGCAGGCGCCAGGGGATATCTTCTACCTAATGGCTCAAGAGATCGCCCAGGCCCGCGGGGTCTCCATCGAGGTGGCCTACGCCCAGGTGCGCAGCATGGTAGGATATGACCCCACTCGCCCGCTTCTGGACCGCTATCTGGAGTGGCTGCGGGAGCTTCTGCGGGGGAACCTGGGCTTTTCATACTTTTACCGGATCTCCGTGAATCAGATCCTCTTCCAGGCCCTGCCCTGGACGGTCTTCGTCCTCTCGATCGCTCTCCTCCTGAGCTTTGGAATCGGAGTGCTGCTGGGATTGGTGATCGCCGTCCGGCGGCGCTCCTGGCTGGATCCCATGGTCACCAGCTATGCCTCCCTGACGGACGCAACGCCAGATTACCTGACAGCCCTCCTGCTGCTGATTCTCTTCGCCCTTAACCTGAAATGGTTTCCCTCAAAGGGAGCCTACGACAGCAACCTGTCTCCGGGATTCAACCTACCTTTTATCCTTAGTGTGCTCCACCATGCCACATTGCCGATCCTCGCCTATACCCTGGAGAACATCGGAGCCTGGGCTCTGGCGATGAAGGGGAGCGCGATCTCCGTCCTGGGGGAGGATTTCATTGCCTTCGCCCGGGCCCGGGGTCTCCGGGAACGTCGCATCCTGACCCATTATGTCGGCCGCAACGCGATCCTTCCTATGGTCACCGGCCTGGCGCTCGCCTTCGGGGGGATGTTTGGAGGCTCCGTCCTGATCGAAACAGTCTTCCACTACCCTGGGATCGGATGGTTTTTCAAGTTCGCCCTGGATCACCGGGATTACGGCATGATGCGGGGATTGCTGATCCTCACCACCGTGGCCATTGTGCTGGCCAACCTGATCGCAGACCTCGTCTACCCCCTGCTGGATCCCCGTATTCGGATGGAGGACTAAGATGCGCACATTCCTGGGCGACTTCCTCAGCGCATTGCGAGGAAACCGCCGGGCGGCAATAGGGAGTTTGATCCTGGTCGGTTATCTGCTGATGGCCCTGATCGGTCCTGAGCTGATCCCTATGGATTCGACGATGCGATACGCCGAGCGCTTCCGCCCGCCGTCTCTGGCTCACCCGCTGGGGACTGATTACGCAGGTCGGGATGTGCTGGCCCAGATCGTCCACGGGTCCCGGGATGTGCTGGCGATCGCCATCCTCACGGCCCTCTTCACCACGTCCATGGCCGTGGGAATCGGGGCCCTCGCCGGATATTCTGGAGGGATGGTGGATGGTTTCCTCATGCTGCTGACCAACATCCAGCTCACCGTGCCTGCGGTGCCAGTCTACCTCTTGATCGGCTCTGTGTTTCAGATCCGGGATCCGGTGGGGTTCGCCGTGCTGATCAGTTTGTGGATGTGGGGGCCGCTGGCCCGGGCCGTCCGCTCCCAGATCCTCTCGCTGAAGGAGCGGGAGTTCATCGAAGCGGCCCGCGTTCTGGGTCTGGGAACCACCCATATCTTGGCGCGGGAGTTGTTTCCAAACCTGACCCCGTTCGTGGTTATTCACTTCATTCGGATGATGCGGGATGCCATCACGGCCAGCGTCGGGCTGATCTTCCTGGGGCTGGCTCCCTTCTCCCCAACCAACTGGGGCACGATGCTCAACCTGGCTGTGTTCCAAACGGGCGCGATCTATATCCCGAACGCCCTTCACTACGTGATCGCGCCGATGGCAGCGATCGTCCTCTTCCAGTTGGGAGCCATCTTCTTCGCCCATGGGCTGGATGAGATCCTGAACCCTCGTCTCCGAGCACCCGCATGAAGCCTCTGGTGCAGGTTCGCGATCTGCGCGTCACCTTCGACCTGGGGCGACACGGGCGCCTGATTGCGGTGGATGGCGTGTCGTTCGACTTGGCCCAGGGGGAATTTGTCGCCCTGGTTGGGGAGAGCGGAAGCGGCAAGAGCACTACCGCCTTGGCGCTGATCCGCTTGGTCCCACCGCCCGGCTTCATCTCCGGCGGCCGTCTGCTGTGGTGGGGGGACAGCAAAGGGGAGCCGGTGGATCTGCTCCAGTTAAGTGAGGCTCAGATGCGGGAGCGCCGATGGCGCGACATCGCGATGGTCTTCCAAGGGGCCCAGAATGCCCTCAACCCGGTCATGCGCATTGCGGAACAGATGATGGAAACCGTGCGGGCCCATCAGGCCATGCCCCGCGATGAGATCTTGGATCGAGCTGCCCGGTGTCTGCGCATGGTCCGCCTCGAGCCCTCCCGGGTTCTCCGGGCCTATCCCCATGAGCTCAGCGGAGGGATGCGCCAGCGGGTGCTCATCGCCATGAGCCTGCTCATGAGCCCCCGCCTCCTGATCCTGGACGAGCCCACCACAGCCCTGGATGTGATCACCCAGGCCCATATCCTGGAGATCCTGCGGGAAATCCAGGAGCAGCTGGGGTTGACGATGCTCCTCCTGACCCATGACCTGGCCGTGGTGGCGAAGACGGCCCGCCGGGTCCTGATCATGTATGCCGGTCAGATCGTGGAAGAGGCGCCCACGGTGACCCTTTTCGAATCACCCTATCATCCCTATACGCGGGGCCTCCTTCAGGCGGTGCCGACCCTCCGCGGAGATCTGACCGGGAAGCGTCCGATCCCCGGGGCTCCCCCGGACCTGCGGCATCCGCCTCCAGGCTGCCGCTTCCATCCTCGATGTCCGTATGCGGATGAAATGTGCCGCCGGGTGGAGCCGGAACTCGAGGATGTCGGCAGTCGTCGCGTGGCATGTCATCACTGGCGACGGGTCGCTCAGGAAGCCCCGTCCCAGAAGCTGTAAGGCGGATAGCTCCAAGGGGAGGAGCCATTCGGCCTCCCCCGAATTTAAGCCCGGCTGTGGGAGTTCCGCCAAACAGAGGCTCAGAGAGTTCCCTATGATGAAGCAAACGCTGATCGCGCTGGAAGATGTCTGGTTGATCTTCCAACGGGGCTGGCTCTCCCGGGAGCGGGTGGAAGCCGTCGCCGGGGTATCGCTGGCGATCCCGGAGGGGGGAATCCTGGCGCTGGTCGGGGAAACCGGGAGCGGGAAGACCACCCTGGGCAAAGTGGTGGCGGGCCTCTACCGACCGACCCGGGGGCGCCTCCTTTTCCAGGGGCAGGATCTGTGGACTATGAATCGCCGCGACTTCCCCCAATACCGGCGGGCCGTCCAATTGGTGCACCAGGACGCTTTCGCCGCCCTGAACCCGGTCCGCACGGTTTATCAGTCATTGAAGGCGCCTCTTCTTCATCACCGAATCGCCCGGAACGAACGGGAGGCCCGCGAGCGATCAGCGGAGCTCCTGGCGCAGGTCGGTTTGACGCCGCCGGAGCTGTTCCTGGATAAATATCCGCATCAGCTGAGCGGAGGCCAGCGTCAGCGCGTGCTCCTCGCTCGGGCGCTCACGGTGCAGCCGCGCCTGATCGTGGCCGACGAGCCGGTCTCCATGATCGACGTCTCTCTGCGACTTGCCATCTTGCAGCTGCTGCGCGAGCTGAACCGCCGCCTGGGCATCGCCATCCTATACATCACCCACGACCTGGCAACCGCTCGATACCTGGCGGAGGAAGGGCAACTGGCGGTCATGTATCTGGGGAAGATCGTGGAACACGGGGCCTTCCACAAAGTCCTGGAGAACCCGCGCCATCCCTATCTCCAGGCCCTCCTCTCTGCGGTCCCCGTTCCGGATCCGCGGGTTGCACAAGCGACCCGCCCGATGGCCCTTCAGGAGATCGATCCGCCAGATCCGCGACGGCCGCCCTCCGGATGCCGCTTCCATCCGCGTTGTCCATACGTCCAACCGATCTGCCGCGAGATCTCGCCGGCCCTGGAAGGTCCAGCCGATCACCAGGTGGCCTGCCATTTCGCTCAGGAGATCCCTCCATGGCGCCCGCCATCAGCCGCCTCGCCTTCACCATGGGCCTGACGCTGTTCCTGCTTGCCCTGATGGCCCTTCCCTCTCTGACTCCCGGATCCCCCGCCTTTGTGGTAGATGTCATGGCGCTGCTGATCAGCGGGGGGTTCCTGGTGCTTCTGGTCTGGTCCATCCGGCGGGCGATCGCCCGCCGCATCCCATCCCACGATCATCACAAGGAGGACTCCAATGATTCGCCTCGCCCGTCATCCTGAACCCATCCTGAAACCTCTGCCCCACCACCCATGGGAGTCCCGATACGTATTTAATGCCGGTGTTGCCTATCATAACGGCCTGGTTCACATGCTCTACCGCGCCATGGGTGAGGATATGATCTCCCGCCTGGGGTATGCGATCAGCCCGGATGGCCTGAACTTCTACCGGCTGGATCAGCCGGTCCTGATCCCGGCTGCGCCATGGGAGGCCCGGGGGGTGGAGGATCCGCGCATTACATGGCTGGAAGGGAAATTCTACGTCCTTTACACCGCCTATTCCGGATCCGAGGTTCGGGTCTCCATGGCCTCCACCACGAACTTCATCACCTGGACGCGACATGGGATTCTTCTCCCGGACGAAGATAACAAGGACGCGGCTCTTTTCCCGGAGAAGATCAAAGGACGGTACGCCATGCTCCATCGGAGACCTCCGGATATCTGGCTGGCCTATTCGGATGACCTGATCCACTGGACGGACCACCAGGTGATCATGCGACCCCGCCCGGGGACCTGGGAGTCATGGAAGATTGGGGCCGGCGCGCAGCCGATCCGGACCGAATGGGGATGGCTGCTCTTCTACCACGGGGTCGATGATCATCGGGTATATCGGCTCGGGATCGCTCTCCTGGATCTGGAAGATCCCGCCCGGGTGATCCGACGCCAGGAGGCGCCCATCCTCGCCCCCGAGACTTCCTGGGAGCGAGAGGGACAGGTCCCCAATGTGGTCTTCACATGCGGAGCTGTGGAGATCGATGGAACATATTATGTTTACTACGGCGGGGCGGATTCGGTGATCGGGGTGGCGACCGTTCAAAAAGAAGATGTGGAGCGATTCTGCCGGGGACGTTGATCCTTGCCAGGGGGAGCGCCAATAGCGATGTGGGATGATCACTTTATGGTCGGCGTGAACTACTGGCCGCGCACCAAGGCGATGTTCTGGTGGAAGCACTTCGACCCGGAAGAGGTCCGGGCGGACCTGGCGGAGATCGCCTCATGGCATCTGGATGGGATCCGCATCTTCCTCATGTGGGAAGATTTCATGCCCGAGCCGCATACCGTGGACCCATGGATGCTTGAGCGCCTCCGCCAGGTCCTGGACCTGGCGCACATGCATGGGCTCCGGGTGATCCTCACCCTTTTCACCGGACATATGAGCGGCGTGAACTGGCTGCCGCCATGGCTTCTGGACGGGGACCGAGAGAGCGATCCCCGCTTTCGACTGATCGCGGGAGGACGCGCGGTAAAAGGACGCCTTCGGGATCTTTACGAAGATCCCATGGCCCTGGACGCCCAGGTTCGGATGCTGGAAGCGGCGGCCCAGGCAGTGGGAGATCACCCGGCCCTGCTCGCCTGGGATCTGGGAAACGAGCCAGACCTGGTGCTGCGACCTCGGACCCCGGAGGCCGCCGCGGGCTGGCTGGCCACCCTCACCCGCGCGCTCCGTGCCATGGATCCTGCCCATCCCATCACCGTCGGCTTCCACAGCCCGGTCCTGGAAGAAGATCTGGGGTTCCGGATCCGCGCCCTGGCACCCATGCTGGATTTCCTCTGCATGCACGGCTATCCGGTTTACGCTCAGTGGGCGCGGCATCCGCTGGACGAGCAGGCGCTGGCCTTCCTGACGCGTCTCACCGCCAGCCTGGGCATGAAACCGGTGCTCTTTGAAGAGTTCGGGCTGCCCACGGCCCCACCGGGTCAACCCACCCACAAAGTTTCGATCCGGCTGGAAGATCGCTCCTTTGAGGTAACGCTCATCGCGGAAGAAGAAGCAGCCGCTTTCTTCGAGCGAGCGTTGGAAGCTCTGCATCAGGCGGGAGCGCTGGGGGCATTCATCTGGTGTTTCAGCGATTACCACCCCGATTTGTGGGATCATCCTCCTTGCGACCGGCTGGTGCACGAGCGGCACTTCGGGCTGCTGCGGCCGGATGGGAGCCGCAAACCCGCTGTAGAAGCCGTCGCCCGCTTCGCCGCCCGGAAACGCCCGGTCGTCTCTCCCCCGGCTCCACTGCCGGTGCCGGAGGATTACGAGTCCCATCCCGGGGAAGCTCTCCGCGAGCTCTATGCACGGTTCCTGCAAGCGGGCAATTCCGTCCGAAGCTAATGGGGAGGGTTCGGGTTTGGAGACCGCGCAGCCTGCTCATGGTCTGGCCGTTCGCCGCTCATCATAAGCCGTGGGGCGGGTGGTGAAACTTCCCGCCCCACGCTTTCGCTCCCACGCCGCATGGCTTTCACTTGATCTCCACGACAGCGCCCACCGCCTCCAGCTTTGCCTTGGCGTCCTGGGCCACTTCCTTGCTGACGCCCTCGAGGACCGGTTTGGGGGCGGCCTCGACCAGATCCTTGGCCTCCTTGAGGCCCAGGTTGGTCAGCTGGCGCACCACCTTGATCACCTCGATCTTCTTCGGCCCGACCTCCTTGAGGATGACATCGAACTCCGTCTTCTCCTCAACAGCCGGGGCCGCGGCCGGGGCGCCGGGGGCCGCCGCGGGGATAGCGGCAGCAACAGCGACAGGGGCTGCCGCCTTCACCCCCCAGCGCTCCTCCAGCAACTTCACGAGCTCCACGGCTTCCAGCAAGGTCAGGTTGCTTAACTCCTCAACCAGCTTCTGAAGATCCGCCATGGGGAAATCACCTCCAGAGGATTTAAGCGGTTTGGGAAGCCTCTTTCAGCTGATCGGCCCGCGCCTGCAGCACGCCAACGACCTGCTGCAGAACTGCGGTCAGCACGCCGGCCAGCTGGGCAGCCGGGGCCTGGATCGCCCCCAGGACCTGGCCCAGCACCACTGGGCGCGGCGGCAATTCGGAAAGCGCCTTCACATCCTCGGGGCGCAGCCGGCGCCCGTCCAGCAGCCCGCCCTTGATCTTGAGGATCTTGTTCTCTTCAGCGAACTCCAGCAGGGCTTTAGCGACCGCCGAAGGATCCTCCAGGCAAAAGGCGGCTGCCGTAGGACCCTCCAGCAGATCTTCCGGAACCGTCCACCCGGCCTGCCGCAGGGCAATACGAAGCAACGTGTTCTTTGTGACATGGAATGCCCCGCCGGACTTTTTCACCTTCTGGCGAAGCCGATACATGCCCTGCGCATCCAGCCCCTGGTAGTCCGCAAGGATCAGGGCCTGGCTGCGGGAGAGCAACTCCCGATACTGCGCGATCATCTGTTCCTTCTCAGCGCGCGTAAACGGCAAGCCCCACCTCCTCGACCAGGTTAAAAGTCACGCAACCGGTTTTCCGGGGCTGGGCATGGCCCTCGCCCTCGGAATTCAAGCCCCAGTGTGCAAAAACCGTGCGCCCCTGCCTGTGCAGACAGGGGCGCACGGACCTTCCCCTCGCCGATCTTCCGATCGACAAGGAAGGGTTCGCTCCGCGCCCTGCCTCGACAGGCGGGGCTCTGCCCCTTTAAGCGAAAGCGCACCTGACTTCACCGGCAGGGTTTAATCTAAGAATACCAGAAGCTCGCTTGGCGCTGATCTCCCTCCTCTTCGCAACCGCACAGACTCAATCAAGCGGCGATTTCCAGCGATTGGGCCGCCACCGGATCCACCTTGATGCCGGGCCCCATGGTCGCGCTGACCACAACCTTTCGGATATAAGGCCCCTTCAGCCCGGAGGGCCGGGCTTTCTTCACCGCGTCCATCAGGGCTGCGAAATTCTCCAGCAATTGATCCACCGAGAAACTGACCTTGCCGATGGGCACATGGAGATTAGCGGTCTTATCCACCCGGAACTCCACCCGGCCCGCCTTCGCCTCCCGGATCGCCCGCGGGAGATCCTCGGGATTCACCACCGTGCCCGCGCGAGGGTTCGGCATCAGCCCGCGGGGACCCAGGATCCGCCCCAACCGGCCGACTTTCGGCATCATATCCGGCGTCGCAATGGCTACATCGAAGTCCGTCCATCCCTCCTGAATCCGTTTGATTCCCTCATCATCGCTGATGACATAATCCGCGCCGGCCTCCTGGGCAATCCGCGCGGCCTCCCCCGCCGCGAACACCAGGACACGGACCCGCTTGCCCAGCCCGTGGGGGAGAACAACCACCCCCCGCACTTGCTGATCCGCATGGCGAGGATCCACCCCCAGGCGCATATGCACCTCGACCGTTCCATCGAATCGGGTGTAGCTGGTCTCCTTGACCAGCTCCAGCGCCTCGCGGGGAGAATAGAGGCGCTCCCGATCCACCTTCTTCAAGGCCTCCAGATATTTCTTCCCTCGCTCGCCCATGTTTGAACCTCCTGTGGTGCATACGGGCCCTTCCGGCCCTCCCACGGCTTCACCCACAAAGGATTTATATATCTTCCGGGAGGCGTAACTCCTAATCCACAATCTGGATCCCCATGCTACGGGCCGTGCCGGCGATCATCCGCATCGCCGCCTCAATGTCCTCCGTGTTCAGATCCTTCATTTTAAGCTCCGCGATCTCCCGGAGCTGCTGCCGGGTGATCCGGCCGACGATCTGCCGGTTCGGCTCCGAGGAGCCCTTCTCAATGCCGGCCGCCCGGCGGAGAAGGTCAGACACCGGTGGAGTCTTGAGCTCCATTGTAAAGGAGCCATCCGTGTAGATCGTGACCTCCACCGGCACGATCTGGCCGGCCATGTGCGCCGTGCGGGCGTTGTATTCCTTGCAAAACGCCATCACGTTGACTCCATGAGGGGCCAGAGTCGGCCCAATGGGCGGTGCCGGGTTCGCCTTGCCTGCTTCGATCTGCAGTTTGATAACCGCCTTGACCTTCTTGGCCATAGATGATCCCCTCTGTCTATAATATTCTTGATTTCAGCTAAATTTTCTCCACCTGGGTAAAGTCCAGCTCCACGGGCGTTTCCCGCCCGAAGAAAGAGACGAGAACTCGAATCTTCGCTTTATCCGGATCGATTTCATCCACGATTCCCACGAAATCCGCAAAAGGCCCTTCAGTGATCCGAACCTTCTGCCCGGGCTTGAAGGTGACGCGGATTCGTGGAGCCTTGCTCTCCATGCGTTTGAAAATCGCCTGGACCTCCTCCGGGCGTAGCGGAGTGGGTTGGTTGCCCATTCCGACGAAACCGGTGACCCCGGGCGTGAATCGGACCACTGCCCATGAGTCCTCATCCATGATCATCTCTACCAGGATATAGCCCGGGTAAATTCGCCGTCGAACGGGCCGCTTCTTCCCTTCCCGGATCTCGATCTCTTCCTCCTCTGGAACCACAATGTTGAAGATCTTGTGCTGCATACCCAGGGAAGCAATCCGCTGCTCCAGGCTGTGCTTCACCTTGTGCTCCGAGCCCGCATAACAGTGAACAATATACCAAGCCCGTTCCCGTGAGGCCACCAACCGGCCTTCCCCTTCCACCTCGGAAGCCGCCGCGCTCTCCTCTCCTTCTTTTGTCTCGCTGGTTGGCATCTCGGCAGTTCCCGTGACCTCCAGCTCACGCAGCAACTCCTCCAAAGGTTCCTCGTCTACTTCGAAGGATTCCGGAGATGCAAACCGCTCTTCCTCCCCGTTCATAGCTCTCCCTTTTTCCGAAAGATAGATGTAGAGAATCAGCCTCAAACTCAGCGGGACTCCACAAACCGACGGCGGAACTCCGAACCCGCTCTTCCCCAGATCTCACCGCAAAACAGGGCTGGGCGGGACATCTTCCACACCCCGCCCAGCCCCGCCTGTCCTTCATTAGCAAAAACGATTGGGGTCAGGAAAAGGCCCCAGCAGAAAGCCGGGGGAGACCGCTGCGCAATCCCCTTTTCAATGTTTTCAATCCCGGGTTAAAGCATAAACCAGCGCGCCCAGACCCCCCAGACTGCCCACGATGGCAATGCCTAACCGGAGAGGATCTTGGGGTGTGGTGAAAATCCCCCCAAACAGCCAGAAGAAGAAATAATCCACCAACCCCAGGAGGATCGACATCCCTATAGTGACCGCCAGAACCACCCCGGTCAGACGATACAGCTCCTGCCGGTCTGGCCAGCGGACCTTCTTGAGCTCCCCCTGAACCTCTCGCAGATATCGAAGGGGGGCCCACTCGCCTCGCAGGAATCGCCGGGTCTCTGCCGCCTTCGCCACAGGATGTCCACTCCTTTTGCTCACCGGGTTGCCACGCCATTCCCCCGACTGCCCGGAATCAGATCGAGCACTACCGGGGACGCAGCGGACTTCTCTCCCATGAACTTGGAGCCCACTGCGCCTACCTCAACACAAACTGGGACACCGCATTGCGGTGTCCCAGGGTCATCCCAGGCAGGCCGGCCAGGACTCGAACCTGGAACCTGCGGATTTGGAGTCCGCTGCTCTGCCTATTGAGCTACCGGCCTGCACCTTTGAGAGATCCAGGAAACCTACTTGGTTTCCCGGTGCAAAGTATGCTTACGACATCGTGGACAATATTTACGAAGCTCCAGACGATTTGGGTCGTTGTTCCGATTCTTCTGGGTTGTGTAATTCCGCCCCTTGCATTCTGTGCATGCCAACGTAATTACGATCCTAACCTCTTTCGCCATAGCCGCCTCAACCGTATGCTCAGGATAGAAGAGGATATACGGCTCGAGAGGCAAGGGAGGACGGCCGGGCTTGCCCCCACCCGCCTCTTCTTTTTAACTTTACCAGAACCTCGCCCTTCTGTCCAGCCTGGGAGAATACACGGTTCAGGTGGCTCTACTCTCCACCCATTGCCAGCGGCGCACCTGGACATCCTGACAAGCCCAATCCCGGAGGGGAGAAACCCATAAAACAGGCCCTCCCTTCTCCGAGAGGGAAATGGGCTTTTGTGACTTTTAATCCAGGATTTTGGTGACGACGCCGGCGCCGACGGTGAGCCCGCCTTCCCGGATGGCGAACCGCAACCCCTCCTCAATGGCCACCGGCGCAATCAGCCGCACCCGCAGGTTCACATTGT
>NZ_DAOUCJ010000119.1 GCF_034432235.1 Thermoflexus sp.
GCCTCCCCCCACGCCCGCAACCGCCGGATCTGCCCTCGGATCTGCTCTGGATGCACCCGCAGCACCGTATCCATCGTTCGCCCTCCAGATGACGTGCTTCTCGTCCATTAAGATGATAGCCGCCCATTCGCAGCGCCGGGCGCTTCATCCCCCGTGTTTCTGCCCTTATCGGGCTGGGGGCTCGATGGGCCGCGACCGTTGCCTCATGGAGCCTCCCAGGGAGGAGGATATTCCGGCGGACGGGGAGGCAGCGGAACCTCTGGCAGATCCCGGGGAAGTGCGTAAAACGGAACCCAGCCATAGATCGCGTCGGAGAGCTCCAGGTTGAACAGCTCCTCCAGGAGGGTCAGGGGATATCCAGTTCCATCCTCGATGCGGATCACCCAGAGCCACAGCAGGTTGGCATATGGCGGAGGCTGGAAATCGCCGGCGAAGAAGTCTCGATGAAGCGCCACATCCCGGGGCAGGTAAACCTTCTCCGGTGGAACCCAGATCTCCAACGAGGCCAACGCGAACCGTCCATTGGGGGAGCATGCCAGCCCGGCCCAGGTAGGTCCGAGCAGGCTCGGCTGCAGGAAGAAGGGGAGGAAGGCGGCCGGGAAATGCCCCTGTTCGACCATGGCGTGGGCCAGGGCCTGCTGAGCGAGCCAGGTGGGCGCATGGACGGGGGCCGTCAGGACGTTCCCGGAGCGGAAATCCACCCAGTAAAGGCCGCCTGGAAATACGAGGGGTTCGGGTGTGAACTCCGGATCCACTTTCTGGAAAAGCTCCACCCCTTCGCTCAGAGGCCCTCCGATTCGATAGACGGCGATCAGCGCATGCTGCCGATCCGGGGAAAGGCAGCCATCCGCATCCAACCGATCGAAGCGCTTCGTCTCATCCCGGATCACGGACTCCGGAATCGGGAGCTGCAGAGGAGGGGACAGTGTCCCGTCCGATTCTGATAATACAGCGCAGAGCTCCCCGCTCCTTCCGCATGGTTTCAGATCGTGGAAAGCCTGGCCTTCCGATCCTCTGAGGTCCACCAGGGATGTTAGCGCACCCGGGGCCGCCATGCAGATCGGAGGGACATGGGTGGTGGCTGTCTCCGCGAACCATTCACCGTCCCGCCAGTAACAGAAGTGCAGACGTCCATCCCAGAGCGTCCAGAAGGGCATGGTCAGATCGGGGGGCCACGGTCCGATCCAGCGCTGGCCGTCAGTCAGCCAGAATGCTCCCTCAGACCACGTCATGCGTTCCAGGTCCGGGCGGAACACCATGATCCAATCCCCTTCGAACTGGAAGCCCGCTGGAAGCGGCTGGGGTCTTTGCACCGGGGCGAGGGTCCGGGGCGGAACCGGCGTGCGGGTTGGCGGGCGGGAGGTGGAAGTGGGCTGCCGGGTGGCGGTGGCCGTCGCGGGGGCGATGGTCGGCGTGGGGGATGAGATCCGTGGGGTCGGCGTCTCAGGAGGGCGAACCGCTACGGTCGGTATGGCGGCCCGGCTCGGTGTGGCGGTGGGGATCAGAGCAGTTGATGGGGCAGGGCGCATGCAGGCGACCAGCCCCAGAACCAGACCCCATCGAATCCACCATCGGCGCATGGGATCCCTCCTGCTTTCTTCATGGATGGGTGACCGCGTTCCCTTCCGGGATTGAAAGCTGGGTTTCCAGGCTCAGCACCCACCAGCGGTTTTTGCCCCGAGCCTGATAGTTCACGGAATTCCAGAAATACTCCCAGGGATAGCGTTCCTGGCGGTTGTGGTAGGGGTTGTTGATGACCACGTAGCGCTTCCCGTCCCGCTCCTCCAGCCGATCGATGACCACCCAGTGGGCGATTTCTCCGGGTTTTTTTCTCCTCCCGCTGGATCCGGTCAGGATGCCGCCGTCTCCTTTCCTGCGATCCTCCTCCGACACAACGATGTCCGGCGCTTTCAGTCCATAGCTCTCCCAGTCCGCGTTGCCCCGGGTGGCTGAGGTGGTGGATCCCTTCGCAGTGACCAGAGCCATCACGGCAATGGGCTGTCGCATCAGCCCTTGCAGCTCATGCCATGCTTCCTCGGAGGAGCTACCCCTGAGGGAAACACGCTCCCCATGGATCCCGTAAGCATTCGCTGTGGCAATCAGATCCCACGTGGTGGTCAGCGCCGTGGCGCGTCCCCCCTCGACCTCTGGTGCCTTGCCCGTGATCTCCACCAGCCGGTTCGCCACTTCCTGAGCCGGGATGGGACGTCGAGTCAAGCGGGAGAGGGCCATGCTCAGGGCCACCGGGCCGCAGGCAGTGGCCCACGGGATCGGCCCTTGAGGGGTGGGGAATTGAACCATGAACTGATTGGGGATCGGCGTTCCGGAAGCCTCTACAGCCAGAGGCGTGACGGGCAGCTGCAGCGGTGCAATCCAGCCCTCCGCCAGCGGCTGGGCGGCCTGGAGGAAGGCCTCCTCCAGGTGGTGGAGGGCCTGCTCCAGGATATCGGCCAGGA
>NZ_DAOUCJ010000120.1 GCF_034432235.1 Thermoflexus sp.
GCGGGTAGTTCTTGCGGGGCTGCACCGTGCCCACCGTGAGCACGAACGGCCACGGCCCCAGCCCATAGCGCGTCCGCACCCGGGCTTGCTGCGCTGGATCCTCAACGGGGCGGAAGCGCGGTTCGATCCCGCTGTAAAGCACCGTGACCCGCTCCGGCGGCACCCCCCAGAGGCGGATGAGATCCTGGCGGGTGGACTCCGAATCGGCCAGGATGTGGGTCGCCCGCCACACCGCGCGCGGCACATTCCGTCGGAGATACGCCACCAGCGGCTCGGGGAGCGTTTCCGGCATGATCTCGAAGGAGAGATCGTGCACGGTCAGCAGGGTGGGCCGACCCGGAAGGGTAGGAGGAAGAAGGAAATCCGGGGAGTAGATCAGGTCCGCCGGCCCGGCGAAGAGCTCTACAGGGATGGGAAGCGAGAGTCGATGCCAGAGCCAGACCATCCCCCGTTCCGGCAGCGGGGCCGCCCGCAGGCACACCTGGGCGCCCTGCGCCCAGATCGGGGGGAAACGGGCCGGACCTGCATAGAACAGCGTATACCGATGCTGGGGGAACATGCGCAGGATGGCGCGGGTCAGCTCCCGAGCATAACGCCCGATCCCCGCCCCCTGGCGAACCGCCGCCGTGATGTCGATCAGGATGCGCGCCATGATGTTCCCCTTTTCCCTCCCCTTCAGACGGGGCTTGCGCAGTTAGGCTTCCATGACCCCGGAGCCCCATCGGCTGGGCCGGGACACCGAACCCGGATATCCCTGGGCAACCGAATTATAATTAGGACTTACCCGGTTGGGCTCAAACTCATGGATGCAGGATGGTCCCTTCCCATACGTTTCGGGGCCCCAGGGGGCATCTTCGATGTCCCCCGGAGAAAAGCAACGGACCCTTTAGAGGTGCGCCCGCTTATGAACGCGATCCAACCCCGCCGCTCGGAGATCCATGCGGTTCCGGTAGCCTTCCCGCTGGCGGCTCTGCTGATCGTCGCCTTCTATTTGCGGACGATCGGGTTGAACTGGGATGAGAACCAGCACCTGCATCCGGATGAGCGCTTCCTCACGATGGTGACGGAAGCCCTGAACTGGCCCCGCAGCCTGAGCGAGTATCTGGATTCCGCCCGATCCCCACTGAACCCTTACAACCGGGGGTATACCTTCTTCGTCTACGGGGATCTGCCGGTTATCCTCACCCGGGGGGCCGGCGAGCTGGTGACGGCGGTGTGCCGGGCGGAGGCCCGGCTCTGCCCCTTCCCCCGCCGCACCGCCCTGGGCTACGACGAGATCACCCTGCTCGGCCGTGCGCTCTCCGCCCTGCTGGACACCGGGACGGTGGCGCTGGCCTTCTGGATGGGTCTGGAGCTCGCCGGGATGGCCGGGGGGCTGCTCACTGGGGCGCTGATGGCCTTCAGCGTGATGAACCTCCAGCAGGCCCACTTTTACACCACCGACACCTGGGCCACCTTCTTCAGCACGGCTGCTTTGCTGGGGATGATCCGAATGGCTCGATGCCCAGGGCCTCCGGCCGCTCTCCTCACCGGAATCGCAGCCGGGGCTGCGCTGGCCTCCCGCATTAACCTCTGGCCGCTCTTCGCTTTGATGGCCTTCGCCGCGCTCATTTCCAGCGGATCTGGCCGGACCCGCTGGAGCCCCTGGATTATCGCCGGCCTCGCCGCCCTGCTGACCTTCCGCCTGGGCATGCCCTATGCCTTCGCCGGATGGATCGCCCCCGATCCCCGCTGGCTGGCGAATATGCGGGAGATCCAGGCGCTGATCAGCGGGGCCGTTGATTATCCGCCCGGCCATCAATGGACCGATCGCGCGCCGATTTTCTTCCCTCTCAAAAACATGGTGCTGTGGGGAATGGGCCTCCCCTTCGGCCTGACGGCATGGCTCGGATGGCTCGGCCTGGGTCTGTCTTTGCGGCGTCGGCTGCATGCCGGATCGTTGCGATGGGATCCCGGGGCGCTGGGATGGCTGTTGCTCTGGATCTGGACGGGGGGCTATTTCCTGTATATGGGGACCCAGTGGGTCAAATCCATGCGCTATTTCCTACCGATTTATCCCACGCTGGCCCTGACGGCGGCCTGGGGCCTGCTGCAGCTCCAGGGGATCTCCCGTCCGGCGGGTCGATGGCTGGCCCGAATCGGGATCGCCGGGACCCTCCTCGGCACGGCCCTGTGGGCCATGGCGTTCGTGGGGATCTACCAGCAGCCGGTCTCCCGGGTGGCCGCCTCCCGCTGGCTGTATGCCCATGTCCCCAGCGCGATCACCCTCCGATCGGCCGATCCGAAAGCCCCCCTGCATCCCCTCTCTCTTCCCAATCGAATCCAGGTGGATGGCGAACTGACTCTTGCGACGGAAATCACCCCTTCCCTCACCGTCTCGGGCATTGAGATCCCCCACCTGCGCGCCCTGGGCGATCCCCCGGGCATCCTTCGCCTGACTCTGGAAACCCCGGACGGGCAGGAACGGCTGCGAGTCGACCTGTCCATCCCTGCCACGGCCCGACATCCCGATGGCGATCCGGTCCGGGTCTTATTGCCCCAACCGATCGTTCTGCCCTCCGGCCCTTATATCGTGCGCCTGCGGGTGGACGGCGCGCCGGCCCTGATTGCATCCTCTGTCATTGCCAATGAGCACTGGGATGATGGCCTGCCGCTGCGGCTGGAGGGCCGGGATGCTTTCGGGATGTATCAGGGCTTAGAGATGACGTGGTATGACGATGACACGGAGGAGAAGCGAGCGCGGGCGCTGGAGTGGCTGGAGCGAGCGGACTGGATCATCCTCTCCAGCCAGCGCCTGGTCTGGTCGATCCCCCGCCTGCCGCTCCGCTACCCGATGACCACCGCCTATTACCGCGCCCTGTTCGAGGGGCGGCTGGGCTTCGAGCTCGCCGCAGCCTTCCACGTCAAACCTCGCCTGGGGCCGCTGGAGATCGACGACATCGGCGGTCGGATCGGTTTTCAGCTCCCGCCCCTCGGGTTCGAGGAGCCCTTCTGGGGAGCCGAGGAGGCCTTCAGCGTTTACGATCATCCGCCGGTCTGGATCTTCCGCAAGCGGCCGGATTTCTCCATCGAGCCGGCCCGTCAGGTTCTGGAATCGGTGGACCTGCGCCAGGTGGTCTGGCAAACGCCGCGCCAGTATACCCAGGCCCGTAACCTCCTGATGCTGGATCCGGCCGCCTGGGCGCGCCAGCAAGCCGCCTCGACTTACCGGGAGATCTTCCCACCCGAGAACCCCCTCAACCGCTGGCCGCTGCTTGGAGTCATCGTCTGGCTGCTCTTTTTCCTCCTGCTCGGATGGTGGGCGTGGCCCCTGGTTGCCTGGGCCTTCCCGGCTCTCGCGGATCGGGGCTATGCGCTGGCCCATCTCCTCGGCCCGCTGCTGCTGGCCTTCCTCCCGTGGCTGCTGGCCAGCATCGGAGCTATGGATTTCACGCGGACGGCGATCCTCCTCACGCTGATCCTCGGCCTGGCCGCCGATGCCCTCCTGTGGCGGCGGGTTCAACCCGCCATCCGGGAAGCGCTGCGGAATCCCCTCTGGCGGATGGAAACGGGGGTGTTCCTGGGGACCTTCGCCATGTGGCTGTTGATCCGGTTCGCCCATCCAGATCTCTGGCATCCGGTGATGGGCGGCGAGAAGCCCATGGACCTTTCTTATCTGCTGGCGACGATCCGCTCGCTGCGCTTCCCACCCTATGATCCGTGGTTCGCCGGAGGCTACATCAACTACTACTATTTCGGCTACGTCCTCATCGGCGCGCCGATGAAGCTCCTAGGGTTCGATGTCCGCTACGCCTACAACGCGGCGATCCCCACTCTGGCGGCCCTGACGGCCATGGGGGCCTTCGCCGTCGGCGCCCATGGGGCGGCGGCCTGGTGGCCCCGCTCATGGGGGAAACCGATCGCTGCCGGCCTGCTCGCCGCGCTGTTCGCCGTGGGCGTGGGGAATCTGGGGGAAGTGAAATTGCTCTCGGACCTGTTCAAGGAGGTGGGCGCGGAGGCCACCGGGGCGGCGTCGACCTCCTTCCAGGAGACCCTGGTGGGGATCCGGGAGGTCCTGACCGGCCATGCCGCCCTGCCCGCCCGGATCGAGTGGTGGTACTGGAACCCGACCCGCCTCATCCCCGATCGCGATGTCACGCCGATCACCGAGTTCCCCTACTTCACCTTCCTGTATGCCGATCTCCACGCCCATATGCTGGCCTTCCCGTTGCAGCTCGCCGCCCTGCTCATAGGGCTGGCCTGGCTGCGGAGGTCCCGGTGGGGGGAACCCGCGGGGATCGCCGCGCTCACGCTGGGGGCGCTTCTGGTAGGCGCGCTGCGACCGACCAACACCTGGGATTATCCCACTCACATCCTGTTGGGCCTCGTTGCGCTGACGCTGAACGCGTGGGAGCGCCGGGATTTCCGCTCGTGGACGGGGATCGAAGGATGGATGGTCCGATGTCTCGCCTTCGTCGGATGGGGGATCCTGTTCTTCTATCCCTATCTCGCCCACTATGCGACCGCTTACACATCCTTCGAGCTGTGGAAAGGGGACCGCACGCCTCTGGGCACTTATCTCCTGTTGCACGGTTTATTCCTCCTGCCGATCTCCCTTTTGCTGCTGCGGGAGAGCCGGCGGCTGCTCCGGTGGATCCTCGCGGGATGGGAGGCCGACCCCCTGGGAACCGCGGGGTGGGTCGCGGCGGGGGCCATCGGCCTGGGCCTCTGGGTGCTGGGGGCACGGCTGGCTCCCGTGGCCGGGATCGCGGTCCCCCTAATCCTGATCGGCGCGGCCCTGACCCTGCGCCCCTACCAGATCCCGGAGCGGCGGCTCCTCTGGCTCTGGGTGGCAGGAGCCGCCGCCCTCACCCTGGGCGTTGAGCTCATCGTGCTCCGGGGAGACATCGGCCGGATGAATACGGTTTTCAAGTTCTACCTCCAGGTATGGTTCCTCTGGGCCATCGCGGCGGCGATGGGCGTGATCGCCGTGGAGGATGCGGCATGCCGATGGCCTGCCTTCCTCCGCTCCCTGTGGCGCGGCGCCTTCGGGGTTCTATTGCTCGCCGCCCTGCTCTACCCGATCATGGCCACCCGCGCCCGCCTGTATGATCGCTGGGATACCTCGGTGGGCCCAACTCTGGATGGCTTCGCTTTCATGGAAAAGGCGATCGCCGATGAAATGGGGGTGCGCTATCCGGTGCGCCAGGAATGGGAGGCATTGCGATTCCTCCAGGCGTATAGCGAGGGAACCCCTGTGGTTATGGAATCGATCCGCTCGCCCGCCTATCGGGGGTTGCGCAGTCGGGCCGCGATGTTCGTTGGGCTTCCCGTGGTCTTCGGCTGGGACTGGCATCAGCGGCAGCAGCGAAGCGTTGTGCCCGAATCGTTCATCCAGCGCCGCGAGGCGGATGTCAACCGGTTTTATGAGACCTCCGATCCAGAGGAGGCAATGGCCATCCTGCGCCGTTACGGGGTGCGCTATGTGATGGATGGCTACGCCGAACGCCTCTACTACCCGCCCCAGGGGTTCGAGAAGTTCCCGGCCATGGTCGCGCGCGGAGACCTCCGGGTGGTGTTCGATAATGGGGGTGTGCGGATTTACGAGGTGGCCCGCTGAGAGAGCCGCACACCTCCCTCCCCCATCCGCCAGAGGTCCACCGCCGCAATCCGCATCTTTGCCCTCATCTCCACCTCCCCGTCGCTTATGGATCCCGGATCCCTCCCTCCCAGATCACAGACAACCGCGGAAGAGCTGGTCCGGATGGAGAGCCTCCCCCTCTATGATGGGGAAGGGGATGGAGGCGCCAGCGGGGCGGGTGAGCGCCCCGGATTCACACGAAGTCGGAAAATCCCCCCTCTCCTCTGATCACGAGGAGCGCATCGCCTGCTGGTCGATCAGGATCCGCCGATAGCTTTCATACCGGCGGCGGCTGATCCTCCCCCGCGCGACCGCCCGGCGGATGGCACAGCCGGGCTCCTCGAGATGTAGACAATCCGAGAACTCACAACGGCCAATATAGGGGCGCATCTCCGGGAAGCAAGCCGCCAGGTCCTCCGGCCGGATTCCCCATACCCCGATGTCCCGCAGGCCCGGCGTATCGGCCAGATATCCCCCATCGAAGGGGATCAGCTCGCTGCGGGTGGTGGTGTGGCGCCCCATCCCGGTCCGAGGGTTGATCGACCCGATCCGAAGCGCCAGGCCGGGCTGGAGAGCGTTCAGGAGGCTGGATTTTCCGACCCCCGAAGGGCCAATAAAGGCTGTGATCTTCCCCTGAAGCCGTTCCCGCAGCGCGTCCAGGCCCGCCCGGGTGATCGCGCTGGTATACAGAACCGGATAACCCAGCGCTTCATATTCAGCGAATAAAGAACGGAACGACTCGGGATCCTGCACAAGATCCATTTTGTTGATACACAAAATGGCCGAAAGGCCGTTCGCCTCCGCCACGGCCAGATAACGATCGATCTGAAACAGGTCTGGCTCTGGGATGGCGGAGAACACGGCCACGATCTGATCCAGATTCGCCGCGATGACATGGGCTTTGCTGGGATCCAGGGGCTCCCGACGCACCAGCGCGGTGCGCCGGGGAAGGATGGCCACGATGGCACCCTCCCGGGGCGTGACCCGCTCGAATTCCACGCGATCGCCAATCACCGGGCGCTGGGGTCCCTCCGCCTGACGACGCAATCGTCCCCGCAACACACATCGCACCACCCCATCCGGCCCCTGCACATCATAGGCCGCGCCCAGCACCCGGATCACCAATCCTTCCTCCCGCCCGCTCATCCCTGGTTCACCTCCTTTGCTGGAGAGCTCAGCTCTCCGGCCTGGGAAATCGATTACAGGACTCTCACTATACATCTTACTTGAACTCTCCGGCTCCGTGCCCTGTCCTTATCCAGAGCTTTTCGAGGATCTTACCCATCCCGACAGGGGGTGGAGGGAGACGGCGGGGGACTTTTTCCTCTGCATCCCCCGGTCTCTTCGAACAGCAGAGCCCGCCTTCTGTCTTCTGTAATGTAATCTGTAATGTAAAATGAAAGCAGGTGTGTCCATGACCGAACCGGGGGAGGGGTCCTCGGACCTAACCCCGCGGCCCCCTTCCCTACAAGGGGGAGCCTAAATCCCTCCTCCCCGAAACGGGGAGGGGCCAGGGGAGGGGAAATCGGGCTGTCGCCCACCTGCGGATGAGCATAACAAAGGGGATTCCTGCCTATGTGGGATCTCTATCGTGAGGTTCTCAAAGCCTGCGAGGAAAACCGCCCGGTGGCCCTGTGCACCGTCATCCGGGCCCGTGGATCCGTTCCCCGCCATGAGGCGGCCAAGATGCTGGTGTATCCCGACGGCCAGATCCGGGGAACCATCGGCGGTGGGGAGATGGAAGCCCGGGTGATCCATGAGGCCCTCCAGGCGCTTCAGGAGGGCCATCCCCGGGTGGTCCGTTATATGCTCTCGGATCCCAAACAGGGCGATCCGGGCGTCTGCGGAGGGGAGGTGGAGATCTTCATTGAGCCCCTGCTTCCTCCCCCAACGATCCTGATCATCGGGGCAGGGCATGTCGGTCGAGCCCTGGCCCACCTCGCCAAATGGCTGGGCTTCCGGGTGCTGGTCAGCGACGATCGGCCGGAGTTCTGCACGCCCGAATGGATCCCGGATGCCGATGGCTTCCTGGTTGGGCCGCCGGAGGAAGCGCTCCCCGGAGCTCCGATCCACGCCCGGACCTATGTGGTACTCACCACCCGCAACCATCCCCTGGACGTGCGGATCCTCCCGCTGATCCTGGACACCCCAGCGCCTTACATTGGGGTGATCGGCTCGAAGCGGCGCTGGCTGCTCACGGCGAAGGTTTTACGGGAAAAAGGGATTCCCCTTGAACAGCTGGCCCGGGTCCGATCACCGGTGGGCCTGGAGCTGAATGCAGAGACCCCTGAGGAGATCGCCGTGTCGATCATGGCGGAGATCATTGCGATCCGCCGGGGAGGAAGCGGGATGCCCATGGCCGTCGATCTCCAGCAGGCGCTCCGGGAGCTTGTGGAGTGCGGTGCCTAGGCACCGCTCCTTTCCTTAAATAGAGGCCCTTCGACCTTCCCATGAGCCTCTCGCTCCGCTCACTCCCGCAGGAATTCCCGCAGCCGGCGAGCATAGATGGGATGACGCAAGCGAGCCAGGGCCTGCGCTTCGATCTGCCGCACCCGTTCCCGGGTCACCCCCAGCTTGCGCCCCACCTCCTCCAGGGTATACATCCGTCCGTCCACCAGGCCATAACGCAGCTTCAAAATACGCACCTCCCGCGGGGAGAGGGTGGCCAGGGCTTCGTGCAGGATCTCCCGAAGCATCTGCTGGCTCACCGCTTCAGCGGGCGAGGTTACCCCCCGATCCTCAATGAAATCCCCCAGCACGCTCTCCTCCTCATCATCCGTTGGCGCCTCCAGGGATACGGGCTGGCGAGCCATCTGCAACAACTGCTCGACCCGGGAAGGCGGGATGGCCATCGCCTCCGCCAGCTCCTCCACCGTCGGATCGCGGCCGAGCTCCTGCGCCAGCTGTTGCTGTAGGCGCAACAGCCGGTTGATCTGATCCCCCATATGAACCGGAACCCGGATCGTCCGGGATTGATCGGCGATAGCCCGGGTGACCGCCTGACGGATCCACCACGTCGCATAGGTGGAGAACTTGTGACCCCGCCGCCAGTCAAACTTCTTGACCGCCCGGATCAGGCCGATGTTGCCCTCCTGGATCAGATCGGAAAGCGGCAGGCCCCGTCCGATGTATTTTTTGGCCACGCTGATCACCAGGCGGGTGTTGGCCAGGATCAGGTGATCCTGAGCGGCCCGCCCATCCGCTGCGATCTCCTCCAGGCGACGCCGCTCTTCCGGGGAGAGGTTCCCCTGGGCCAGACGACGCTCTGCCTGGCGGCCCCGCTCGATCCGTTGCGCAAGGGCGACCTCCTCCTCCGGCGTGAGCAGGGGGATCCGCCCGACTTCCTTCAGGTAGAGGGCGAGGGTATCATCGGACTCCAGTGCCTCTTCCAGATCCTCTTCCCCCCAGGCCTCCTCTCCCTCCTCCTCCAGCTCCAGGCCCGGGCCCTCCTCCTCCGGAGCATCCGTGACTTCCACGCCGGCCTCCAGGAGAGCGGCAAAAACCTCATCCAGGCGGTCCACATCGTTCTCCGCTTCCGGAAAAAACTGCAGGATCTCCTCGAAGGTGACATATCCCCGGGATCGCCCGAGAGCGAGGAGCTGATCCAGCCCTAAGAGGCTGGAAGTCTGAATGTCCTCCAGCATAGTCAGGAATCCCTCCCTGAGAATTCAAAACGTCCACGAACGGCTGAGCCCGGCGTTTTCATAAGGATATCCGCCGATCAGGGAGTCGGAGTCGCCCCTGGCGTCGGCGAGGGCCCTGCCGTGGGGGTCGGCGTTGCCGTTGGCGTCGGCGTGATGGTGGGCGTGGGCGTAGGGGTCGCCAGCGGCGGCTGGCTGATCAGCTTCTTCGCCTCATCGATCGCAAAGGTCCCCACCACATACACTGCGGGATCCCCCTCCCGGCGCACGTAATAGCCGCCCCCAATCGGCGTTGGAGCGCCAACGGTTAACGTGAAGACCCGATCCGTCGCGCTGATCACAATGGTATAAGTGGGCGTCACCAATCCATAGGCGGAAAGATCCGCGACATCCGAGATGACCTGCTGCACGAAGAGCGTGGCCAACCCTCCCGCCAGGGTGTCGATCGTGTCCTGGCGGACCAGATGATGTGTGGGAACGGTCAGAAACCATTGCCCGCTGGCATCCCGCTCGACCTCCGCCTCGGCGTGGTTGGCATGATCGATCGCCCGGATTCTTCGAATGGCGGCGCTGTTCACTTCCAGCAGATTGCGGGACGCCCCTGGGGTAGGGGTCGGACGAGCGGTGATCTTCGGTTCCAAGTATACAAAGAGCGCCAGAACCAGAAAAGCGAGGATCAGGCCCAGCGTGCCCCATCGCTTCATCTCCGATCACCTCCGATGGAAAACGCGGCTTCTGGGGTGGGGCGGCAAGGGACGCCCTCAGCGACGTTGCCACCATACCAGGGCGCCGATCGCCAGCACGGTTAACGGCATCATCACCACCGTCAGCATAAAGACGGTGCGGGTTTGGGCTGGCGTGGCGCTCAGGGCGCGAACTGTGGAAGCCGGCGACTGACGCAACCCGATCAGGGCTTCGGATTCAGACAGCCAGTTCACCGCGTTCACAAAAAGATCCAGGTTCGCAAACGGCAGATTGGCCCCCACGTTCTGATTGGCGGCGAAATCCGCATCCCCAAAGAGAACCAACCGCCCTTTCCCATTCACCTGCTCCACCGTGAGGGCCAGGGCCAGGGGGCCAGGCTTCTTCCCCGCTGGCGAGGGAAGGCGCCCCTGATTCAGCGCCTGGCGCACTCCCGCCAGATCCGTCTCGCTCCAGCTCTGGCCGCTGGTCTCCACCAGACGGACGACCCGGAATCGATCCGGCTGGCTGCGGACCTCTTCGATGGATCGGGCGGCCGGGAAGGCGGTGGCGATGCCCCGCAGCTTCTCGGTGATCGGGCTGAAGCCATAGCGGCTGGAAAGCGGCGTCAGGGGATCCGTAAACATCGAGCTCACCGGATCGATGATCACATCTTCCCGGAAAGCGACCCCCCAATCCTCCAGAACCCGATTGATGGACTCGGTCACCCCGGCCCCTGAGATCTGCAGGGAAGGATCGAGGGCAATGAGCATGCGCCCCCCGGCGTTGAGATAGCTTTTTAACACCTCCACCTCCCGATCCAGCAACGGCCGCACAGGCCCAGCGAGGATGATCACCGCCGCGTCGGCGGGAACGGTGGAGGTCACGGCCAGATTCAGGGACTCCACCCGATAGCCTTCCCGCTCCAGCGCCCGACGGACCTGCGCGTAACCGTTGTCTCCCTCTTCGTTCACATCCCGCTCCCCATGGCCGGTGAGGAAATAGATCTTCGGCTGGGTAGGGCGGATCAGCTTCACCAGCGCCGCGGTGAACTCCTGCTCGTTATAAAGCGTGACCTCCTGGCGGCGATCCTTCATGACAAAAAGGATGGTTCCATCCCGGGTGACCCCCCACTGCCGGGCCAGGGAGGCCTGGGCCACCGGGTCGATGAATCGGTAGGAGAACTTCCCATTGCTGTAATGCCGATACTGATCCAGCAGATCTTCCGCATCCTGGCGGGCGAACTGAAAATTCTGGGAGAAGAAGGCCAGAGCCTCCACGGGCTCTGGAAGGCTCCGCAGGATCTGCAGGGTCTGCGGGGAAAGAGAGAAGCGCTTTTCCGCTGTCAGATCCCAGCGCTGGGCGTGGCGGACGGCCAGGATGTTCAGCAGCGCCATAATACCGATGAAGGCGGCGCTGGCCAGCACCGCGTTCGCCCCAAAGGCAAAGGGGCGCCCTCCGATCCAGGCGCGGACCTGCTCAGGAGCGAGATACACAGCGATCCCGCTGAGCAGGATCGCCAGGATCAGAGCGATCACGGCGGGTGCGCCGAATCGCCCCTCGATCCCCCATGCCACCCCCGCGGCGACGAGCGCCAGCAGGGCCAGCCCCCACAGCGCCCGGAGGATCGATTCCGACGGCCGGGCCAGGTTCATCGCCACCTCCGCGAGTTCAGGATCTGAACCGTGAGGAAAAGGAAAGCCGCGATCACGCTCAGGTAATACGCCACATCGCTGGTGTCGATCAGGCCGCGGCGGAAGTTCATCAGGTGGTTTCGCAGATCGATATGGTTCAGGATCCGCTGCAGCGTGGGGTTGGTGATCCCATCCGCGGGCAGGCTGGCCACCGCCAGCAGGATCACCAGCCCGATCCCCACCACGGCCGCCACCACCTGGTTCTGAGAGAGGGAGGAAGAAAACAGGCCGATGGAAAGCAGGGCTGCCCCGAACAGAAACATCCCCAGATAGCCGGAGAGGATGGGCCCAACGTCCGGGTTGCCTCCCATCCAGAACAGCAAAAGGGGATAGACACCGGTGACGATCAGAAGCCCCAGGTAAAACACCAGCGCCGCCAGATACTTCCCCAGCACCACCTCCCAGTCCCGAACGGGCGCCGTCAGCAACAACTCCAGGGTCCCCAGCCGCTGTTCTTCCGCCAGCAGGCGCATGGTCAGCACCGGGGCCACGAAGAGCAGGATGGTGGTCATGACCCCGAAGATATAGCGCATGGTCGGCTCGGAACGGCTGAGGACCGTGAAGATCACGTCGGTGTAGAAGAAGAAGCCCATCATGGCCAGAAAAGCCGCCCCGACCAGATAGGCGATCGGGGAGACGAAATAGGCCCCCAGCTCGCGACGGGCGATCGCCCACAGTTTGCGCATGGAAACAACCTCCTCAATCCTGAGCGGTGACCTGGAGGAAGAGGTCTTCCAGAGTGAGGCCAACCGGGCGAAGCTCCAGCAGCCGCCAGCCCTGGCGCACCACCGCCTCCGCGATCGCCGGGCTGGGATCCTCGCGGGCCGTATTGGCCACTTCGATCTCATAGACGCCCGACTCCAGCCGTTCCACGCGGCGCACCCCCGGCAGCGCGCTTAAGACCTCGGGGATCTGCCGGTCGCCTCCCTCCACCCGGAGGAAAACCCGATCCGGCCGCCGGCTGCGCAGCGCCTCGCCCAGAGTCATATCCGCCCGGATCCGCCCTCGGTGGATGATCAGGACGCGGTCGCAGACCTGCTGGACCTCCGCCAGGATATGGGTGGAGAGCAGGATGGTATGGGTTTTCCCCAGCTCCTGGATCAGATCGCGGACTTCTCTGACCTGCCGGGGATCCAGGCCGATGGTGGGCTCATCCAGGATCAGGACGTCCGGGTTATGCAGGATGGCCTGAGCCAACCCCACCCGCTGGCGATATCCCTTGGAGAGCTTGCCGATCAGAACATCGGCTCGATCCTCCACACCGGTGAGGGCCATGGCGCGCTCCACCGCGACTTTCCGGTTCGGGAGGCCGCGGATCTCTGCCATGAAATTCAGATAAGCGCGAACGCTCATCTCGGGATACAGCGGCACTGTCTCCGGGAGATAGCCGATGTGCCGACGAGCCTCCAGGGATTGGAGCACAGTGTCATAGCCGGCGATACGTGCGCGGCCCCGGGTGGGCGGCATGTAGCCGGTAAGGATGCGCATGGTCGTCGTCTTCCCCGCCCCGTTCGGGCCCAGGAAGCCGACGATCTGGCCTCGCTCCACCCGGAACGTCACATCCTCAATGGCCACCACTCGATTGCCATAGATCTTGGTCAATCCCTCCGCTTCGATCATAAGACCTCACCCCAGCCTGAGATGCGCTGCGCAACGCAAGCTCCGACAGCCGCTGAATCAGGATGCCTCTTCATCCGGGATGATCCGCGCCGGCACGATGGTATGTCACCTGCCGGTTGAGGTCAAGCGGGCAGGATGCCGGCGGCGGGCGGAACCCGAGGGCCCGTCAGCCCTCTGAGAGGGACATGCGCAAAGCCTCGCCCTTCAAACCCGTGGGGTTTTTATACACCATAATTCAATATAGGCAACTCGAAGAAAGCCTGTCAAATCCCTCAACCCTCGAAATCCTCCCCCCGCATCTCCATCTCCAGCCACTCGATGGCCTTCCGCATCCGTTCCAGACGGACTTCCGCCCATCGCCGTCCGGTCTCGGTCTGCATTCGCTCAGGCAGGAAACGAATCTTGTGGAAGAACTCATGGGCTGCGGAGCCCGCATCGCCCTCCTCTTCCCGAACTGGCATCCAGAGCGGATGTCGATGCGCGCCGCTGTAGGCGAAGAGACGGGCCAGGCCGATGATCCCCAGCGCGTCCAGCTTATCCGCGTCGAACAGCACGCGGGCCTCCAGCGTGCGGGCGGCCCGGGTCTCCCGGAACCGATGGGCTTCGATGGCGTGGGCGACGGCCTCAATGAACTCGGGAGGCGCCCCCTGTTCCGAAAGCCACCGGCGGGCGAAGGCCGCCGAGGCGGCCGCATGATCGTTCTCCCCCCGACGCACATCGTGAAGCAATGCCGCCGCTCGCACCACGGCCCGATCGGCCCCCTCCATGCGAGCGATCCGCTCGGCAAGATGCATCACCCTCAGGATATGTTCGAAATCATGGGCCGGGTCACGCTCCACATACAGAGGGCGAACCGCTTCCGGATCCAGTTCCATGGCCTATCCCCTCCCCTACCAGGCATTGCGTTGTGGATCTTCCCACCCTTCACATCACCCGCATCCCGTCCCATCCCACCTCCACCGGACCTACAAAAGCTTCCTGGGCGCGCGCTTTCCATTCCCATGGATCGACTTCGGGCGGCACATGCACCAGAATGAGCCGCCGGACGCCGGCCTCCTGCGCCACCCAACCCGCGCCTTCCGGAGGGCTATGCCCGGGATATGCGCCTGTCGCCTCGTGAATCAGGACATCGGCCCCGCGGGCCAGGCGGATCATCTCCAGGCATGGCGCCGTATCCGCGGAATAGACGGCCACCCCCTCAGGGAGCTCGATCCGCAGGGCCAGCGTGGGGACGCTGTGGGAAACAGGGGCGGCCATCAGGCGGATCCCCTCGCTTTCTTCCACCACGGCTCCATGCTCCAGCGGGATCGGCCGCCAGTTCACCGGAAACATGCCGCTCCAGGAGCGCCACTCGAACAGTTCGAGCAACGCCTGGGCTCGTTCCACCGCATCTTCCGGCCCAGCAATCCAGAGGGGATGCGCTCGCCTTTGCAACCATAATCCCATCAGAAGCACGGGCAGCGCGCTGAGATGATCGGGATGGCGATGGGAGAGGAAAACCCCCTCCAACCGCGCTGGATCCAGACCCATGCGGCTCAGGCGATGGAGCGGCGATCCCCCCGCCTCGATCAGAATCAGGCGGCCGGCATGCTCCACGACCAGAGCGACGTAATCCCGCTGGGAATCCGGAACAGCGCCCGAGGTTCCCAGAAGCCAGAGCGCCATCGATCCACACTCCATTCCCAGCACAGGTCAGCCAATGGATAGGGATCCTGAGGGCCGTGAGGAATACACGGTTGAGGATGGGGGAAATGAACTCCTCCCGCGAAAAGCGCCCCCGAAGAAGCATCACGGCCGAACGGAGGAACCACGGCGAATTCAGGCCCTGGGATCGAGGGGGCGATCCGCGAAGCCGCGCGCCCCGCCGGCCCTCGCCCATCCGGACCTACCGCTGGCGCTTCCTCCGGCCCTCCCCACGATCGTTCCGTCCGCCTCCCCTCTCCAAAGCAGCCGGGGCGATCAAACGGATCATGGTTTCGTTGCTCTTCAAGCTGACCACCGCCGTCCCGGGTCGTGCCCGGCCGACCCGGGGAAGATCCTTCACCTTCACGGCTTTCACCGTCCCCCGGCTGCCCACCACCCACAGGGTTTCATCTTCCTCCACCGCGGCAACTCCAACCACCGGACCGGTTTTCTCTGAAACCGTTGCCGTCTGCACGCCCACGCCATACCGGCCCTGGCGGGGATATTCCCTCGCCGCCGTGCGTTTCATAAAGCCGTGCGCCGTCCCGATGACAATCGCCCCATGAGGCTTCACCAGGGCCGCCCCGATCACCTGATCCCTCTCTCCGAGCTTGATGCCCAGCACCCCGGCGGCGCTCAGGCCCATCACCCGAACCTCCTCCTCGGCAAAGCGGATCGCCTGGCCTGCGGCGGTGGCCATCAGGATCTCACCCTCTCCATAGGTGGTGAAAGCCGACACGAGAGCATCCTCCTCCGAAATTCCCATCGCCGAGAAGGCACCGGGGCGGTTCAGGTCCGCCCAGGCTATGCGTTTGCACATGGCATTCCGGGTCACGAGGAACACATAGGGGCCTGCCCCATTGGCATCGATCCGCCTCGGCATCGGCAGCGCGGCCACCACGGTTTCCCCCTCCGGGAGGGCGACCAAGTCCAGGATGGGGATCCCCTCCTCGCCCTCCGGGATCCGATGCACGGCCACCCCCGCCGCCGTCCCCCGGTCCGTGAAGAGCACCACGGCGCCCCGGGTGCTCCCTCGCACCAGCGCCATCGGTCGATCTCCATGGGGCCATGCCGGCCCGCCTCGAAGCGGCATTCGGAGGATCCGGCCGCCGGCGGTGATCGTCACCCAGACCGGCTGATCCGGCATCAGATCCTCCACCGTGAGCGCCCCCCGTGCCCGGTCCGCCATGAACGTCCGCCGCGCGTCTCCGTATTTCGCCTTGAGCTCCTGGAGTTCCTCCCGGATCACCTTCAGGATCTTCTTCGGGTGGGCCAGCAGATCCTCCAGCTCCCGGATCCGGCCCTGCTTCTCTTTGTATTCGGCTTCGATCTTCTCCCGCTCCAGCCGCGCCAGCCGCCGCAGGGGCATCTCCAGGATGGCCAGCGCCTGAGCCTCCGTCAGCCGATAGCGCCGCATCAGACCTGCTTTGGCTTCCTCGGCGTCCTTCGAGCGCCGGATCAGGGCGATCACCTCATCCAGATGCGCCAGGGCGGTCAGCAACCCTTCCAGGATATGCGCGCGCTCCCGGGCCCGGGCCAGCTCGTATTCGCTGCGACGCCGGATCACCTGCTGGCGGTGCTCCACGAAGAGCTGAAGGACCTTCTTCAGAGGAAGCAGGCGCGGCTCCCCATCCACCAGGGCCAGCATCTGCACGCCGAAGGTGGTCTGGAGGGGCGTGTGTTTGTAAAGGGCCGTTAGCACCTCGCGGGGATCCGCAGTCCGGGCCACCTCGATCACCAGCCGCATCCCCCGTCGGTCGGACTCATCCCGCAAATCGGTGATCCCCTCGATCCGTCCTTCCCGGACCAGCTCGGCGATCCGCTCGATGAGGGCGGCCTTGTTCACCTGATAGGGCAGCTCCGTCACCACGATCCGCACCTTTCCCCGCTCCGCCTCCTCGATATGAGCGCGGGCCTGAACCACGAACTGCCCCTTCCCCACCGCATAAGCTGCCCGCACCGCGTCGGTCTCGCCATCATCGGCGTAGCGGAACACCACCCCGCCGGTCGGGAAATCCGGGCCCTTGATGAAGGCCATCAGATCATCCACCGTGATGCGATCCAGGTGGCCCCAGTGATCGATCATGTAGCACAGGGCGTCGCAGACCTCGCTCAGGTTGTGGGGGGGGATGCTGGTGGCCATCCCCACCGCGATCCCCGCGGCCCCGTTGATCAGCAGCTGCGGCGCCTTCGCCGGCAGCACCACCGGCTCCT
>NZ_DAOUCJ010000121.1 GCF_034432235.1 Thermoflexus sp.
GCTGCTGGCCCGCGTGGAAGCGATCCTGCGGCGGGTGCGCCAGGCCGCCCCTGCGGCATCGCCGATCCTGGAGATCGGGAACGGCGCCCTGGTGATCGACCGGGAACGGCGGCAGGTGAGATTCCAGGGCCAACCCCTGGATCTCTCCCCCATCGAATACACGCTCCTGGTTTATCTGGCCGAACGGGCCGGGCGAGTGGTCTCTATCGACGAGCTGCTGACCGCCATCTGGGGGGGGACCCAGGAGGGATCGCTGCAGGCCCTCCGCTGGTATATCTGGAACCTCCGCCAGAAGATGGAAGCCAACCCCAAGCGTCCGCGCTGGATCCAGACGGTGCGTCGGTATGGCTATCGTCTGAACCCATGAGCGGGCGGCTCCATCCCCGGGGCGCAGGGGTAGGGATCACCGCTCATCCTGGGAGGCCGGATCCATGGGCCTTTCCCGCCTCACTGTTCCCCCAGCAGGGGAAGCAGAATGGGATGAACATCGCACCATGGCTCCCCATCGCTGTATTCCAGAAGGCTCAGGTTGGCCAGGAACTCCCGGGTGCGCTCGTTGTTGATAAAGGTCCGCGTGCGGTGGTAGCGCAGCAGCTCCCCGTAGTCCTCCGGCCGCAGGGTCCCCCGATAGTCGTTCTGCAGCTGGATCACAGCGTTGCGCATCTCGGGGAGGCCGATCCGATCCTGGCCGGCGGCGAGCCCATGCAGGATCGCCGACTGGACCAGCTGGATCAGCGTGAGGGGGATCCCGCCGCTCATCCGAACGGCCAAATCAATCGCCTCCGGATCGATGAGATAGGGCTCCACCCGGCGCTCCACGATCTCCCGCATCACCTGGTGCCCTTCAGGCCGCAGCTGGCCATGGCGATCGTAGACCATCACGTTGGGGACGATGAACCGCTCGCTGAAGTGGCTGCGGATCTGAAGGAACTCGCGGGCATAACGCAGGGCGATGGGGAAGGTGAACAGGATATGCGCGCGCAGCTCCGCCAGCAGGGCGGCATGGTTCAGGAAAAGCCCCATGGCCCGCTCGAAAGAGAGCTTATCCAGATCCTCCACCACCACCAGGACAGGTCGGCGGGCGTTGGAGCGGATTTCCTCGATCAGCCGGTTGGTTCGGGAGACCAGCTCGAAGAGCCGCAGCTCCGCCCGTTCCCGGACCATCCGCCGGGTGCTGCTCTCGGTCTTGACCCGCCCTTCAAGCTTCAGGGCCAGGAGGTTGAGGGCCGCTTCGGCGGAGGTTTCGCGTGAGGGGCTGACCATCTCCTCCTCCACAATCTCGTGGGTCAACCAGCGGTAAAGGTCCTCCAGCATTCCCACCCCTACCAGGCCCCGCTTGCGGCCTTTCAGGATGCGTTCATCGGTGGCCTGCTGGAGCAGGCGCAGGGCGATGGCCAGGATGAGATCCACATAGGTAAGGTCCGTGAGGTTCAGGATCTCCAGAACCGAGAAGTGCACAATGAAGAAGCGCCCCTTCAGAAGGCCTGTCAGGCGGTTGAGCTCGGTGCTCTTGCCGCTCCCCCGGTGGCCGGAGAAGAGCACCTTCACCGGCTCGTCCATCGCCTCCAGATAGGCCTTCAGCTCCTGGGTGGGGACGTCGGGGCGCTCCACGTAATATGCGGCCAGGGCCCGCCCGGATAACGGAACCCGGGGATCGAAGAGATTCAACGCCTCTTTCAATGTGCGCGCACGAACCGCCATAGGCCCTCCCAGAGGATGATCATGCCATGCAGACAGCCGAACGGGCGATCCCTCCTTCCTGTGGCCCGCTGAGCCGCAGGAAGAAAAAGCGCTACTGGGCGAGGAAGATCTCCGTGCCGCAATAGGGGCAGCGGATCACCCCTCTCCCGGCCAGCTCCAGCGCCCCACCGCAGTTGGGACATTTGCCGGCGTCCCGCAAAGCCGCCGCCTCGACCGAATATAGCAAGCCCTCCGACCAGTTGATGTATCCGGAGAAAAGCCCCATGTGCACCAGATCGTAGATCCACGCCCGCACCTGATCCCGGGTCGCCCGCAGCTCTAAGGCGATGTCTGAAAGCGCGACTTTCCCCCGCGCCTGGATCATCCCCAGAAGCCGGCGCTGCTTCTCGGCCACCTCCGCCTCCCGGGCCTCCACGCCTCCCCGCCGCCATAAATAGATCCCCGCAATGAGCAGAGGCGAGAACACCAGAAAGATCAGGAAAGCCCCCAGCGCGAAGCCTCCAGGCGTCAGCTCCGCCCGAACCCGCTGGATGGCCAGGAAGCCGAGGAAGGCCATCTCCAGGAAGACGCTGGCGCCGATCATCAGGATCCCAAGGGTCTGCATGGTGCGTGGATGCATGCGGCTTCCCCCTTTCGGATGAAAATCGATAGTCGATGGATGGCTCCGCCATCCGCCCGCCACGGATTATCCGAACCCGCTCCGGCCCCCTCCGCCACCCCCGCCGCCGAAGCTCCCGCCGCCGCTCCAGCGCCCGCCGCCTCCCCGATCCGAAGGCGGACGGCTGACAAACGTATCCGCGGCGACGTTGAGCATGCTCGTCAGGCTCTCGGCAAAGGCGTTCAAACCGCCGGTCAGGGCGCTCGCCGCATCGTCCAGCGAGGGAACCCCCAGCCCCCCCGGAGCGGGAGCGGGCGCGGCATGGCCCGGGATCCTCCCCGGCGCGGAAGCGGAGCGCGGATCGATCCACGGACGATACCATGGCGGCGGCGGAAGATCGGGGGCCAGCTCCTGCCACTGCCGCAGGAACCGACGCTCCAACCCGAAAGCGATCGCATAAGGAATATAGGCTTCCAGCCGCGCCCGCGCCTCCTCCGGCGCCATCTGCTGAAGCCGGCGCAATCCCTGAGCGAAGGCCCGCCAGCGGGCGGCCAGCTCCGCGCCTTTCCGGGTTTTCCGGGGCATGTGGGGAGCGATCAGCAACCACGCGAGGGCCGTTCCCCCCAACCCCACGACGACCGCCCACATCCCCCAGAGCCCATGGCCGCTCCAGTTTCCCGCGGCGATGCCCGCCAGCACCGCCAGGGCGCCGAACGCGAAGGCCAGGAACTGATAGCCGCCCCGCACCCGATCGGGGCGGCCGGCAAACCAGCCCGCCTGGGCGACCGCCCGATATAGCGCCGCTTCGATCTCCGGCAGGCGATCGGCGAAGCGATAGCGAAGCTCCCCCATACGGCGGACCGAGTTTCCGTTGAAAAGGGCGCGCAGCAAAACCACCTCAAAGGGCCGCAGATCCCTTTCCTGTCCGGTCCGCCGAAGGACGAAATCCCGGCGAAAGCCTTCGCGGACCTCCTCGATCGTCAACACCCCTCGCCGGGCCAGATCCACCACCGTCGCCATGATGTCCCGCAGATCCGCCCGCTCGTCCAGCAGCACGCCCACCATCGCCGGGGGATCGGCAGAAGGTGGCTCGGCGAGCGAATCTGGCACGATCCCGACATAAGGATCCCGCCCCCGCGCTGCCCACAGCGTTAGGGCCAGGGCCGGCCCGCCGATCAGCAGCAGCACCCCCAGGGCCAGCAGTCCCAGGTTATACAGGGGCAGGCGGTCCTCCTGGACCTGCCAGGCCGGGGGCTCGGGGGGCAGGATGCCATGGGGGAACTGGACCCGGATCTCGAAGGACTCATCCGGCTGGAGAGGGCGTCGGGCCTGGAAGCGCACAGTCCGACCCCCTTCCAGGATCTCCCCATCCGCCGGGCCATAGGCGGCGACCTGCTGGGCCGGCGCCCCGGGGGGCAGGATCACCGTGACCGTGCTATGGCGGATCTCATATGCATGCTCAGCGGGAAGTGGATTCCACCACAGCTGATCCCCCTCCGGATATCGCCGGATCGCGCCCCGGACCTGATAGCGCAGATGGAACGTCCGGACCGCGTTTGTGGTGGGCGGGAAAAACCACCGCACGGTGATCCCCTCGCGGCTTTCCTCCACCTCATAGGTGAACGGCTGGCCGGAAGACGCACGGCGATAGATCGCCTCATCCTCCCGGAGATCCAGGATGGTGATCCCCTCCGTGCGCCGGAGGGGGATCTCCCGGAACCCCCGGCGGAACGTCCCGTTGAAACGGATCGTTTGATGCTCGGTGATCTCCATCGTGCCGTCCAAGTGCACGCGGATCTCCACATCGAAGCGCTCCGCGACGGCCGCGGCAGATTGGGCTTGGAGAGCCGGTGCAAAGCCACCCCAGAGGCCGAGCCCGAGGAACAGCGCGATGCTCCATCGGATCCATCGCTTCGTGCTCTTCATGGGAGGTCCTCACGCCATCGTTGATCCCAATGGGTATTTGGGCGAAGAGGTCATCGTGCCCCCGGATTGGAGTCGACCGCATGGGTTAGGTCTGAAGGGACCATTCCGGCTTGATTGTAACCGGAGTCGGGGATTTCGGGTGGCTCTTCCCCGCAACCCGTGTCATGACGGACATCCCGACGGCATCTAAACCAAAACGGTCACGGGGAGAAGAGATGGCCGTAGAGGTCGCGCAACAGGTGAAACCTAAATTAGAATGGTGGGTGAGATAGAGGTTACCCATCAACCGCGCAACTCCCAATCCTGCAAAAGAGGGCCGGCTTTCCTGCTGATCGCTCCAAAGATCGAGCAACGCCCTCCTGGCACGAGCCGTCGGTTCCTGATCGCGAGATGACCCGAAGGTGGATCCCATGCCGAAATCGTGGGCCGTGGGGATCATTGGGATGGTGGTGATCGGCGGCGTCTGGCTAGTGGCGAGTCGGGTGCGCGAGGTCGGGCTCCCTATCCGGGAGGCCCCGCAGCCCGGTTATCGCGCCCCGGGGTTCTCGCTGCGCACCCTGGAGGGAGAAACCCTCTCCATCGGGGATCTGCGAGGGCGGGCGGTGATCCTGAACTTCTGGGCGACCTGGTGCCCGCCATGTCGGGCAGAGATGCCGGCCTTCCAGCGCCTCTACGCCCGCTACCGGGACCGGGGGCTGGTGGTGCTGGGCGTCAACGCGACGTCAGGGGATGATCGGGCCGCCGTGCTCGCTTTCCGGCAACAGTATGGCCTGACCTTTCCGATCCTGCTGGACGAAGCCGGCCAGGTGCAGCAGCGCTACCGGATCACCGCGCTTCCCACCACGTTCTTCATTGATCCCCAGGGGATCATCCGGGATGTCGTGATCGGTGGCCCCCTCAGCGAAGCGGCGATGGAAGCCCGTCTTTCTGATCTCCTTCCATCCGGAACCCCATGATGCTCCCGGTTCTTCCCCTGGGTCCCCTGGCCTTACCGGTTCGGCCGCTCCTCCTCCTGCTGGGCCTGTGGCTCGGGCTGGCCTGGATCGAACGGGAGGGTCGTCTTTACGAAGCCGGGCTTACGCTCCTGGCATGGATCGTCTGGAACCGGGACCGTTCGACGCTGAAGGCCTCGGGGAGCGCTTTCCTGCTGGCGCTCACCCTTTACAGCGGGGTCCATCTGATCGTCGAAGGCTTCCGGGCGGAGAGCCCCACGTGGCCGGGATTCCGCGTGCCGCAACTGCTGGCCTTCGCGGGCATGCGGATCGGAGAATGGGGGCTGGTCCGAACGGAGCGATCTGTATCTTCCATCCCGACCGGATCTGGCTGATGTCGGGATCGTTCGGCTCGAACGGGAGGACTTGAGGATGGTTTTCTCTTACAGCCCCCTGGGCCTCGAGAAAGGAAGAGCCCCATAAGGCCTGCCCCCTGCGAACGGCTATCATCTTTATGAGCGCATTCCATCTTCACCGGAGGTGTCCGATGCGCGGGATCCGCACCCTGATCCGGGAGCTGTGGTGGTATCTCACGTATGACGACTATGGCCGGCGCCGCCTCCGCCCGGCCGCTT